>NZ_JAAHHZ010000467.1:0-3774 GCF_010672005.1 Moorena sp. SIO4A5
GAATCCTTATTTAACCAGTATGAAACTGGATTATGATGGAAAAAGACCCTTGGAAGTTGAAGCAATTGTCGGCAATCCTTTACGGATGGCAAGCAAAGCAGGAGTTGATTTGCCCATGATTTCTCTGCTTTATCGACAGTTGAAGTTTTTGGATGTTAGGAATCGGCTCGGCACTGCCCACCATAGGTAAGCATATGCGCTACGCGCACCCTACGCGAACAGCGGTCAGCGGTCAGCGGTCAGCGGTCAGCTTATAGCAAGCCCCCCTAGCCCCGCAAATTTGGCAGGTACACAGGATTGTTTTCCCTCTTGCCTCTTGCCTCTTGCCTCTTGCCTCTTGCCTCTTGCCTACTCCCTGTTCCCTGTTCCCTGTTCCCTTTGGTATAACTGATAGCTGATAACTAATAGCTGAATGCTTACATTGAAAACTCCGATAGTTTTTATATAAAAAACAAACTGTAACCCCCTGTTCCCTCTTCCCTGTTCCCTGTTTACCTAATTTCATAATTAATTAATAGCAGCTTACTTTTATTTGTTGTAAGATAACATTAAAAGGGTAAAAATAAGTTTTCCAAATCCTAATCCTCAAGTCCTAATACTTAAGATAGGAACTAATTATGGTTCAAGCACCAGCGCCTCAACGTGCAGGGCAGAACGCTCCTCTTTCTGCCCAAGAACTAAACCAAATTAATGCCTATTGGCGTGCCTGTAACTACCTTGCCATAGGTATGATTTATTTACGAGATAATCCCCTACTGCGAGAGCCTTTAGTGCCTCAACAAGTTAAACAGCGGCTCTTAGGACACTGGGGAGCAAGTCCAGGGTTGAGCTTTACCTATGTGCATCTCAACCGGATCATCAAGAAATACGACCAAAACATGATTTTCTTAGCCGGTCCCGGTCACGGTGCTCCCGGTGTTCTTGCCCCAGCTTACCTAGAAGGCAGTTATTCCGAAGTTTATCCAGATAAAAGTGAAGATATTGAAGGCTTACAAAAATTCTTCAAACAATTCTCTTTCCCTGGTCACATTGGTAGCCACTGTACCCCAGAAACCCCTGGTTCCATCCACGAAGGCGGTGAATTAGGTTACAGTCTTTCCCATGCCTACGGCGCTGCCTTTGACAATCCAGACTTAATAGTAGCTGTCATGGTCGGGGATGGCGAAGCAGAAACCGGACCGCTCGCAACAGCTTGGCATTCTAACAAATTCCTCAATCCCATCCGGGACGGGGCAGTTCTACCGATATTACACCTCAACGGCTACAAAATTGCTAATCCCACCATTTTGTCCCGGATTAGTCCCCAAGAACTAGAATCCCTCTTTCAAGGCTATGGTTACACCCCTTACCTAGTCGAAGGTGCCCAACCAGAAGACATGCACCAGAAGATGGCTGCTACCATCGAGGAATGTATTCAGCAAATTCACACTATCCAGCAAGAATGTCGTAGTAGCGGTATTGCCAAGCGTCCTCCCTGGCCAATGATTATCTTACGCACTCCCAAAGGTTGGACTGGACCGAAAGACGTTAATGGTCACAAAGTCGAAGGCTTTTGGCGGGCTCACCAAGTCCCCTTGTCAGGAGTTCACAAAGATGAGAGTAACCTCAAACAGCTAGAAGAATGGATGCGAAGCTATAAACCAGAAGAGCTGTTTGATGAGAATGGCAAACTCATTCCAGAACTCAAAGCCTTAGCCCCTACTGGTCACCGGCGGATGAGTAGTAATCCCATTACCAATGGTGGTCTAGTCCGTAAACAACTACGTTTACCTGACTTCCGGAACTATGCCGTAGAAATACCAAAATCAGGTACCGTCGAGGTCGAGAATACTAGGGTGCTGGGCTACTTCCTGCGGGATGTCATGGCCAATAACATGAACAACTTCCGGGTTTTTGGTCCCGATGAAACCGCCTCCAATCGCCTCAATGCCATTTATGAAGTCACCAAAAAAACCTGGCTAGCAGAGATATTACCAGAAGATGCTGATGGTGGGGAATTATCTCCCGATGGTCGGGTGATGGAAATGCTGAGCGAACATACTTTGGAAGGGTGGTTAGAAGGTTACCTTCTCACTGGTCGTCACGGCTTTTTCCACACTTACGAAGCCTTTGCCCATGTGATTGATTCGATGTTCAATCAGCACGCTAAATGGTTGGATATCT
This sequence comes from Moorena sp. SIO4A5, assembly GCF_010672005.1. Lineage (NCBI taxonomy): Bacteria > Bacillati > Cyanobacteriota > Cyanophyceae > Coleofasciculales > Coleofasciculaceae > Moorena > Moorena sp. SIO4A5. The sequence goes on from NZ_JAAHHZ010000467.1 coordinate 2,164, forward strand.
GTAAACATGAAGTGCCTTGGCGCAGTCCTATTTCTTCATTGAATATTCTGCTATCTTCTGTAGTTTGGCGTCAAGACCATAACGGTTTTAGTCACCAAGACCCAGGTTTTTTAGATTTGGTAACTAATAAGAGTGCTGAGGTTACCCGTATCTACTTACCTCCTGATGCCAACTGTCTCCTCTCTGTAGCTGACCATTGTTTGCATAGCACCAACTATGTCAACGTAATTGTTTCCGACAAGCAGATGCACCTTCAGTATCTAACCATGGAAGAAGCAATTAAACACTGCACCAAAGGTATAGGTATTTGGGAGTGGGCTAGCAATGATGATTGTGGAAAAGAACCAGATATTCCCGACGTAATTATGGCCTGTTGCGGTGACATTACCACCAGGGAATCCTTAGCAGCAACTGCTATTTTACTAGAAGAATTTCCCCACATCAAAATACGTTTTATCAACGTAGTAGACTTATTCAAGCTACAGCCCGAAAGTGAGCACCCCCATGGCTTATCAAATGCTGATTTTGATAGCCTATTTACCCCCGATAAACCAGTAATTTTCAACTTCCACGGTTATCCTTGGCTAATTCACAAACTCACCTACCGTCGGACTAATCAGCATCGCATCCATGTCCGAGGTTATAAAGAAAAAGGTAACATCAACACTCCCCTAGAATTAGCGATTCGTAACCAAATTGATCGCTTTAACTTAGTAATTGATGTGATTGACCGAGTGCCTAAACTAGGGTCTGCCGCAGCTTATGTTAAAGAAAGGATGAAGAATCAGATTATCGAAAACTTAAACTATGCCTCTGAGCAGGGTATAGATAAAGCTGAGATTCAAGAGTGGAAGTGGCCATTCGATCAAGTTTGTAGTCTCTAGGAGTTGAGGGAGTCGGGAGTAGGGTGTAGGGAGTAGGGTGTAGGGAGTAGGGAGTAGGGAGTAGGGGAGAAATATTTTGTCTGTGTTCCCTCCCTGTTCCCTGTTCCCTGATGTGGGTTATGATCGCGATCGCATCAACATGCCCGTTGCTTCCATAGTTACCTATTCTTGGCGATCGCTCCCATATCAATGAAGGCTTACGGAATCGACTCGGTACATAGCCATGAAAATCTTAGTGCTAAATGCTGGTTCTAGCTCTCAGAAAAGTTGTTTGTACCAGTTAACAGAGAAAACCTTGCCTGAGCAACCAGCCCAGCCACTGTGGTAAGCTCATATTGATTGGACTGTCAGCAATGGTTCAGGTATTTTAACCGTTAAAACTCAAGATACCTCCCTAGAACTTAAACTAGAATCACAATCTCGTCCGAACGCGATCGCACAAATGCTGGATACCCTAATTAAGGGGAAAACTCAGGTATTAAATCAGTTATCAGACATTGACATAGTTGGTCATCGGGTAGTACATGGTGGTGCCGACTATACTCAGGCTACTTTAGTAACTGCTCAAGTTAAAGATGCGATCGCAAAGCTATTTCCCCTGGCACCTGTTCATAATCCCGCTAACCTAGAAGGGATAGAAGCCATCGAACAACTTTTAGGAGATATACCCCAGTTAGCAGTCTTTGATACAGCCTTTCACAGCCAAATGCCCATAGAGGTTAAAGTT
>NZ_JAAHHZ010000468.1:0-3769 GCF_010672005.1 Moorena sp. SIO4A5
TTTATAACCAATGTAAAAATTAGTCAATATTCTCAAGACTTTTTGATAAAAGCGGCGGCAAAAAAACGAATATCTGTAGAGGAGCTTGCTTCAGAAATATTAAGCGATGCAGCGCGGTCTTGGGGAGGCAGTGCGGTCTTGGGGGTTCCCCCCATGAGCAACTGCCGTGGTTTCCCCCATGAGCGACTGCATCAAGACAATGAAGCTATTCAAAATAAGCTTTCCGAAATTGTCACTATTGGTGAAGTCAAAAAGGAATATTCTTCTAATCCATTGGCAAACAAGCAGCCCTACGCATACTATGCTGATCCTGAAGAGCCAGCTATCCCTATAGAAGACTGGGATATAGAGAATAGTTATGGAGAGGTTTTATGATTGTTCTGGAGACTCATAGTTTTGTTTGGTGGAATCAGAACGATCCTAAACTGAGCAGTTACCACCGTGAGGTGATTGAGAAGGAGAGACCAAATGGATTAGGAGTTTGTACGATAAGTCTTATTGAGATAGCAAGACTTGCTCTAAGAGTGACAATTTGGCAAAATTACGTTAGAAGATCCAGCAATTTCTGGAATTGGGAACTAAAATTGGGGTGTTAGTGGATCCGAGAACTCGCACCATGGAAGTTTATCGTCTCAATCAGGTAATGCTTGTGCTAGAGGATGGGGATGTGCTGGAAGTACCGGAATTGCATCCGGGTTGGGAATTGAGACAGATAATGACTCTCAGCGTCGTAACTTATGAGGCGTGTTGATGGTGTATCGTGGCTGTTCACCTCGTGCGTAGCGTCTAATGTTATCAATCACCACAGCCGCAATACCATCGTAACTTACGTCGGTTATGGCAGCAATGTGTGGAGTAATAATTACGTTTTGCTGACGAAGAGAATCCGTGGGGGAGTCAACTACATCAAGACCAGTTCCTGCTAAATGTCCCTTCTCTAGTGCTGCTTCTAAGGCATCTGTGTCCACTAAACCACCCCGTGCTACGTTGATGAGAAATGCTCCAGGTTTGATTGCTGCCAGTGTGTTGTGATTAATCAGATGATGAGTGTTTTTAGTATACTCGGCACACAAGATAATATAGTCAGCAATTGATAACGCTTCACAAAGAGCATTAGAGCCGTAAACTTTTTCTATCCCTGTTTCTGGTAACGCACCACGTTCTGGGTGTTGCCGAACCGCAACAAGACGCATTCCAAAAGCTTTTAGGCGTACCGCTAATGCCGTACCAATGTCACCAAGTCCAACGATACAAGCTGTTTTTCTTAATAAGGCAATACCTGCTTTTGCACTCCAGTCTTCACTTTTAGATGATTGCTGTGTGATTGTCATGTGTCGTGAGAGCATGAGCATTAGCATGATGGCATGTTCGGCAACGGAATCAGCATTGCCAGAAACACGCCCAGGTACATGTGCTACCCATACTCCAGCACGAGTAGCTGCCTCAATGTCTATAGTTTCTATACCGACACCAAACTCTTGCACTAAACCAAAGTGTCCAGAGGCAATGATTGAAGCATCAATGTTAGCCATCCAAGGTATCACAACATCAACACTATCTAAATACTTGATAATAGTATCTGAGGGACAGGTGATAATTTCATGGTCTGATAGTTGTGATGCTAGTAAGCTTACTGCTAGTGTTGCGCTATCGCTACACAATAAAACTTTCATAATTTAGACTGAAAAACAGCATCCAGTAATCCTTAGCATCAACCCCCTATAATCTTCATAGCTGCATTATGCCCTGGAATTCCACTAACGCACCCACCCCGCTTGGCTCCAGAACCACACAGGAAGATATTATCAAAGCCAATCTCCACGCCCCATATTCCCCGTTCTTCCTCTGATTCTACAAAAGGCCAGGAAAGAGATTGATGGAAGACATGACCTGTGGGAATGCCTACTTCTCGTTCCACATCCACTGGAGTTGCTACATCAACACAAAGTTGACCATTTTCATCCCGCGCTATACAATCTTCTATGGGATCTAATAAATATTGATTTACCCCATTAAGATACCTCTCCAATACTTTCTGTTTCTCTGTTTCATTGTCTTTAACAAATAAGCTATAAGGCATTTCTAACCCAAATAACGTTAGGGTCTGGTAACCTTGTGCTCTCAGAGATGGGGAGAGGATAGAATCATCCGTTAAACTATGACAATAGAACTCGCCAGGAGGATGTTCTGGTATCACTCCTTCACAAGCCATTTTGTAGCTATCGATGATGTTTTGATAACCCTCGTTGACATGGAATGTTCCAGTAAATGCCTCTACAGGATCGTAATCTGCCTTCAAACGGGGTAACTTCCTTAAAACCATATTAATTTTGATAAACGATCCTTCATCTTTGGGATCGTTGGGAGGATTATACCCACTCAACAGTTGGGAAAGTTTTTTCGGAGCAAGATTAACTAAGACATATCTTCCACTGACATAGCTTTCTTGGTTATTATGTTGGAACTTTACGGTTGCTTGCCCTTCGTTTGGCTCTATTTTGGTGACTTCAGCATGGTTGAGTATCTCGACACGATTTTTTTGGCATTGAGCAACAAGTTCCTCTGTCAGCTTCCCCATACCACCCACTGGAACACACCAATCCCCTGTACCATTGGCAATAATATGATAGAGAAACGTCCGATTTTGTTTTAAGGACGAGTCATGGGGATGGGTAAAGGTTCCAATCGTTCCATCTGTGAATACTAAACCCCGCACCAAATCACTTTGAAAGAATTCTTCAATAGCAACTCCCAAAGGTTGCTCTATAAATAACTGCCAAGCTAGCTTTTCTTCTTCCGTCTGAAAGCGATTTTTAATTTCATCTCTGGTCTGCATCGGTTCAAGCAACGAAGGCCAGATGTGCTTTCCTAAAGACTTTTGCAGTTGATGAAACTTGAGATAGCTTTGGTATTCCTCTAAATTTCCGGTGAATTGCTTAAAGGAATGCTCAGTGACTATGTCAGATTCATTACTAATCAATAAACCCTGATGTTTCCCATTCTGCTCAAATGGAGTGAAGGAAGCGGGATTTCTTTGTCGGAATTTAAAATTTAAATCTAGATCTGAGATAATTTTTTGTGGGAGCATTCCCACTAGATAGGCATACACTGAGAGTTTCGCTTCGATACCTGGAAATAGTTGTTCTGAAACAACGGCTCCTCCTACCTTATCTTGTCGTTCTAGCACCAAAACAGATTTACCTGCTTTGGTAAGATAACAGGCTGCAATTAGTCCATTGTGTCCACCACCGACGATAAGGACATCGTAGTTTTTTTGTATATTTGAAGATGCCATGATTTTTCCTAGGATAACTTGGGTGGGAGTATGTCAATATAAGAGGGATCGAGCCGATCGAGCAAACGGCGATTAGCTTCCCATACACTCTGGAATTCTTGGTTATTCTTGTGGAAGGGACCTTCGAACTGCCGTGCTGTATGTTCGCAAATCTCAGGTGGTGGTATGATTGGCTTGGCTGTACTACCCAGTACGTTAACCTGAATCTCGCACGCCTTATTCAGGTAGTACATGTAGTAGAAGGCCTCTGCCACTGTTTGACCTACAGTTAAAAGACCGTGGTTACGGAGGATTAAACATTTCTTGTTTCCCAGAGATGCCACCAGCCTTTCTCGCTCATCAAGGTCAAGTGAGATGCCCTCATAATCATGGTAGGCAACCCGATTATAAAATTCCATGGAAATTTGGTTAAGGGGCAACAAACCCTCTTCCATAGCAGCAACAGCCATGCCACTAACAGTATGGGTGTGGATG
>NZ_JAAHHZ010000469.1:0-3762 GCF_010672005.1 Moorena sp. SIO4A5
TTCCCTCCAAATCCCGACGTAGATACTCTTGTTCAAACTTAATCACGCTCAGGGTAGTCGAGCCATCTTGATCTGGACCAAAGCCAAACCCAAGAGGCTCATCACCCAAAAAAGTCTGACCATCTCTGTAGCTGAATCCTAGAGACAGAGCAAATTCTTCCCGAGGTGTACGGTACAACGGCTGACGAAATCGAATTTCATATAGCTCAGATTCTCCCTCAATATCAAAAACATTGAATGGTGCTTGAGTCACCCGATTACGGTCGATCACTGTTCGCAGTTCTAAGGTACCATTTCGGGGATTGAGGGGAAAGCGATAGCCAATATCAAAAATATTAGACCCCCCAGTGGTCGAACGGCGATAAGTGAAAGAAATTTCATCCCCATTGCCAGTTAGGTTGAGATGCCGAAGATTAAAGCTCATTCGTTCAGAACCAATACTAGGAGGTGAGTAGTTATCAACCCATACACTGCCTTCGAACGGATTAGCTTCCACAACACGAACAATCAGAATGCTCTGTCCTACTTTTGTTCCTTTGCGCAGGCTGGCTTCTATACTTTCCAACTTTGGGTCAAGCCGTAACAATCGTAATTGGTTTTCCAAATCAGTAGTATTGAATGGTGTTCCAGTACCTAACTGGACACGGCTGCGGATATAGTTGGCATTGAGGCGGCGTGTTCCTTCAACTTCGATCTTTTCTATACCCCCTTCTAGGACACGAATTGTAACAATGCCCTTGTTAATGTCAATGGTTTGCTCGGCCAGAATTGCTCTAGTGTTAATATAGCCTTGCTTGAGGTAAACCGTAGTAATAGCATCCGCGACTTCTCTTAGTTGCTCAATAGTCAGGGAGCGTCCTTGATAAGGTTGTATGATCTGCTTAAACTGCTCTGGTGAAAAGATAGTGCTGCCAATGACTTCAATTTTATCAACTTGAATAGTTTGAGAATCAAAAACAGTTAGTTGAGCAGGTGTATTGGGTTTATTATCTAGTAGAACTGGTTCTTCTGAATCTGATCCTATGGGCGCTAATAGTTCACCTATCTGATTTTGATAATTTTCATCAACCAATTGTCCTGACTCCTGAGCGATTTTCTTCTCCTGCTGGTTAACCAGAAGGTTACTTGTGCTTAGAGATCTATGATTGCTTGGCAAAGAGGTTAGGGTTACTGCTAGGGCATCATTACAAGTGCTACAGGCAATTATTAAATACAACGGTGTAAATTTATTTGATATTAATTTATTTAAGAAATACTTAATAAGCACAATTTGAATTAACATCTGATGCCAAAGCAATCCGATCTTCGAGCGCATCGGGTTTTTTATTCTCCTTAGGTGGGGATATCTAGGGATTTTGGGTGACAACGAATGGTTCAAACGTAAACGCCACTAAAAAGCCTAACCCTGATTAGTTCAAAAATTCCAAAAAACTATCACCATCGTCTCTCGCAGTTATAGCTTATATCAAATTCGTTTAACAAAACTCCCTATCCATCCCCACCGTCTTTCACGGTGGGGATGGATAGGGAGACGACAACTAGAGCGCGATTCGTGCTAAAATAAAAGTGGTCGATGACCCTCCTGACTGACTAAAAGGCTACCTTCAAGGTGTAAAAGTACGCTTCAGAGTTCAGGGTTTGAAGTTACCGTAAGTAGAGGGTCGCCTTAATCAAACAGTTTTAACCCTTTTATGCATAGCCGACCAACCATAAAGGCGACCCTCTACTAAGGTTTCGTCTCCGGGAAGAGACTTGCCCCAGCTGGTCAGCTATCGCTGTAATTCCAAGGTAAGTCTGTCGCCAAAATATGCGTCGATAGAAGGCGGATGTCTGCCTGTGGACGCTGAGTAAGACCAAGACGAGCAGGCGCGCGCCTCCTAGGCCGGGTTCCCCGGCCTTGGGTCGCGCCTCTGGTTGAGGCATCGGGGACCCGCGCGGGAAACCTCGTTCGCGTAGCGTCGGGCAAAGCCCGAAAGACGAATAAAACCGTCCCTGATTGAACTGAGAATGGGAAGCCCCAACCGAGCGCGAACGCGCCCCGCGTGACCAAAGGTCAAGCAGGTTGGGGTACTTCACTTACCCATAATCAAAATCTCTACCCTGTCTGACCCTGTGGTGGGTTTTCCGCTGTCAGTATAACCTTTGTGTATTTAACAGGTGCGCGCCCGTTCGCACTCAGCGTCGGGCTTTGCCTAAAGGGTCGCACCTATAGCGAATTCAATTCTTAATGGGTCAAGCACACCTATTAACTCTTGGCAAAAAAATCCCTTGGCTAGTGTCGGGGGAACTCTTTAGAAGTATGAAGTGTGAATTCTCACCTTATTATAGGCAATTATAGGCAAATGCTAGTTCTTGAACTATATAGCAATAGTTAGTATATACCTATACAAACTATTAGATAAATTGTATCAAAAGCTACAATTTATCTTGACGACTATAAAATCCAATAGTTATAGCATATTTATTTATAATAATCGTCTGCCTTAATTTACTGCTCTTCCGCACTTGTTATGGTAACAAAGCAGTTCAATCATCCTGATCGCCTTATTGGGAATTGCTTGAGCGCCTAATTTTTGCCCTCGAAAAGCCGCTCAGAAACAAGCAATGAACATCACAAACATGGCAGGACTTGGATGATGGCAGGACTTGGTAGTGCAACGACAGCCCAATAGTCTTTGCCATACCAATGGGATCCTACCATAGAAGCTGACGCTTCGCGATGCAAAAGCTGATTTGACTTACCCCACCCAACTTATAAAATATCAGTGAAAATTATGGGTGGGGACTGCACTCAATCATTGTGTTCAATTGAACACCATATCAGTATGACATGATGGCGTCTCGCGGATGAACTTCATATTAATTGAGCGAGTTTGCTTGCCATCCGCTGACACTGCCATGATTGGGTAGTCAATCAGAGCATCCTGCAAAGACATCTGGAAGCGGAAGGTACCGTCTGGGTTAATCTTGACCGGAAGTCCATCAATAGTAACGGAAGCATCAGGATCAGTGGTACCATGGATAATTAGCTCCGCATCTGCCAGTAACAACAATTCCGGAGAAGGAGCAGGGGGAGCATAATCCCTCAAACCAGCTCCCGACATGTTTGGAGAAACCCACTTACCAATACCCGAAGGGAAAGCATTGGAAGTTATTGCTGACCTTGGAACTTGCTGCATAGAACTATAAACAGAACCAGCTACTGCCTGAGATTCCCCAGATTGAGTTATGCCAAAGATTTCGCCATAGATAGGGGGATTAGGCATTTCCGAGCTACTCCCATTAGCTGTTTGGCTAGGTGGCAGAAGTTTTAGGACAGTCTTACCCTGTAAATTATCATTCCAGTTGACCGTGATGAATTGGTCTTCCATCCATTTAGAGGGATAGGCTGGGGGGGCATGGATAGGTGCTGAACGGGCCAGAACTAGCCATTGACCATCTTCACAGCGATAACCAATCTCAACTACATAGTCGCGATCGCTAACTGGCATGGGTAGATACCATTCTCGCGCTAGCTCATCACACGGATATTCTTGGATACTATGGGGACTTTGATCATCCAGTTTGATTGCAGTAACATCATAGAGCCTTAGAGCGAGTTGTTGACCTCCCTGAGAGCGCAGTTCTTTTTTATGTTCATTCGGAATCTCCCAATAAGCATAAGACCAATGTGGATCACGAGGCATTAGGACAATCCGGCTTTCACCATAACCTTCTGGTAGCTCTGCTAATCCCTCATCAACAGAAACTAGACTATCACTA
>NZ_JAAHHZ010000047.1:0-50437 GCF_010672005.1 Moorena sp. SIO4A5
CTATAGCTCGCAATTTTACACTCAATTTATACCGTGACCACATGTTTGACAACATGGCACAAGCTCAACGACTATGTTCTTTTGGTCTAGATACGCTTAAGCAACTTTTTAGAATGAAATAGCCCTGGGGTAGTGGCTATGTCTTACTAGCTGGCCAAGACAAAGTCAACCTAAAATATCGTGGTATTTCTTATGGCATTGCTGATTCTGGGTATGATTCCGGTGCTGATTCTGGGTATGATTCCGGTTCCGGTCGCCCCCCAATTTGGGAAGGAACAAAACTCTTAAAGTCCCCGGTAGTGAATCAGCAAAGTGTGGGATAAGCAAGGGAGTCATTCCAACTCCAAGGGGCGATCGCTAATCGCTAACAGGTGCATCTCATTAAAGCTAACTACTCAGAGCAAAAAGTAGAGCTTGTTGAGAAAGATGTAAATGGGAGCAGGTCAATTTTGTAAGAACACTTGAACTACAAACCCTTGAACTACAGTGTTTTCGGGGCTTCAGTACCAGTCATGAGTTTTTAGTACATTTGTTCTACGAATTTGACCTGCTCCCGATGTAAATCACAAGCCCCATCAAGTTAATGGTATATGTATATTGCAAGCCGTTGTAGACAGCGACCAGCAAAAATTAGGGCTTGAAAAGATTGAGATAAATTACAACCCCTTGAAGTATTAAGTAGATGGCAATCCAGGCGGATCGCGACCAATCGTCAGGTGGGCAGTGCCTACCAACGGGCTTTGTCAGCTGATTTGATCCGTATTAAGCACTGCCCACCTGACAGGAACTAGTCATAAACCAGTGATTAATCGTAGTAATAAACGTAACTTCTCAATTACCCCTGCACCCCCTGTGAAGGGATCTATGTTGGCAGTCCCCTTGCCAAAAGTACGTAAATCTGGTCTAACAGAGATATGACTGAAATTCCTGTGCTGGCCACTCTCGACGAAACAACCGACCTCCCAGAGGAGGAGCGTCTGCGCTTGTTTGTGCAACAGCAGCAAGCAATAATAGGGTTGTTGGCGGAGCAAAATCAAGCATTAGAGAAACAGGTAAAACAGTTAACCGAACGCATCAGTCAATTAGAAGAAGAGTTACGGCAGAAAAAGAAACTGAGCAAGAAGCCCCAGTTAAAAGCGAGTAAACTAAACCAAGGCATTGAGTCTCAGCAACAGAGTAGCAAACGACCTGGTTCAGCCAAACGCAGTAAAAAACAAGGGTTCGTGGTCAATGAAGAACGCAAAATAGAGCTAGAGGAGTTGCCAGAGGGAGCAAGATTCAATGGGTATCGGGAATATGACGTCCAAGAACTATGTATAAAGCGCAACAATATTCGATTTTTGTTGGCAGAGTACGTTTTAGAGGATGGGAGTGTTATTTGTGCCCAGTTGCCGCCAGAGTATAGCTTGACGGGTCATTATGGTCCGGAGTTGGTGGGTTATATATTGCATGAACACTACCAAAATCGAGTGCCGCAACCGTTGATATATCAACAGCTAAAGGATTGGGGAATCGATATTTCAGTCGGCCAAGTCAATCGAATATTAACCGAAAAACTAGAGGAGTTTCATCAGGAACAAGCCTCAGTGTTAGAAACAGGCTTGGGCTACTCAAACTACATTCACACGGATGATACCGGAGCCCGCCAGGGAGGTAAGAATGGGTATTGCACAGTGATTGGCAATGAGTGGTTTAGTTACTTTGCTAGTACTCTGAGCAAGAGTCGGAGCAACTTTTTGGAGCAACTCCACGGCAATAAACCAAGCTATGTACGTGGGGGAGTGTTCCCGCAAGTATTTACAGAGCTATAAATTAGGGAAAAAGCAATGGAAGGTCTTGGAGTTTGACTCCAAAGTCTTGGCCAATAGCACCCAAGCCTGGAATCAATATTTGGATTCTATCGGTATAGTCACGCCTTTGGCGGTTCGGTTGGTCACAGAAGCTGCCCTGCTGGGAGGTTTGATTGAGGGGGGAGTTAGTCAGAAGTTGGTGATTCTTTCCGATGGTGCAGGCCAGTTTAATCTCCTGGTCCATGCCTTGTGCTGGGTTCATGCTGAACGAGCCATCCGGAAATTAGAGGGGAGCACTGCTGTGTTTCGCCAGAACATTGAAGAAGTCCAAACCCTCTTGTGGGACTATTACCAAGAGCTAAAAACCTACCCAAAGACTCCCAGTGACCAGTACAAGAAGTACTTATGGGCTCGCTTTGATGAGGTTTTTGGTCGGTGCTATTTGCAACACCCCACCCTCAATAACACCTTGATGGGATTTAGGAAAAACAAGAAACAGCTTCTGAGGGTTCTTGATGATCCGGATATTCCACTCCACAACAATGCAGCCGAGTCTGACATCCGAGAATTTGTCACCCGTCGAAAAATTAGTGGTGGCACTCGCAATGATGTTGGACGAAAAGCCAGAGATACGATGGTAGGTTTGAAAAAGACTTGTCGCAAGCTAGGGGTTTGCTTCTGGGACTATCTATTGTCTCGGTTACGAGGTGACCACAGCATTCCCTCTTTACCAGAACTGATTAAACACAAATCCATGGAGCACTTACAGGTTGGTAACCCAGTCTGAAGCATTCCCAATTCAACTTGTAATCAGCACTTATTGAGAACTTGCTAATAAACCAGTGATTAATCGTAGGGTGGGCAGTGCCTACCAACGGGCTTTGTCAGCTGATCTGATCGGTATTAAGCACTGCCCACCTGACATGAACTAGTAATAAACCAGTGATTAATCGTAAGGTGGGCAGTGCCTACCAAGGTGCTTTGTCAGCTGATTTGATCTGTATTAAGCACTGCCCACCCTACATGAACTTCTCTGTTCCCTGTTCCCTGTTCCCTATTCCCTAAAACCCAAAAATTTGTACCTGACCGAATTGAAAACCGCTGTCAATTCATCCTAATATCATGTCGGTTTAAATGCACATAATTAAGCGACCTCGTCCGTGAGGAGCCAGTCATAGAAGGTTAACCCCCGAATCAACTCTTGTTGTTGGAGTAGCCTCTGACAGCGTTGATAGACCAACTCCTCAACTTCAGCCATCGAGTCAAAGGCTTGATTTACTAATGGCTCATTCACTAACGGCCATAATCGTTCAGCAGGTTGCAACTCTGGAGAATAAGGAGGCAGGTGCAGTAAGTGAATGCCTTCGGGTACCTTCAGCTTGTCAGTAGTATGCCAACCCGCTTGGTCGAGAGGTAAAATCACCCGCTTATTTTTGCCAAGTTTGAAGTGCTCAGCAAAGTCCTTGAGCACCCGATTAAACAACTCGGTGTTGACATAGGGTAAAAGCCACCAGTAGGTTTCTCCGCTGTGAGGTTGGACAAATGCATATAACCATAGCCACTCTCGCTTCCAGTTAACCCGAGCAATGGCTGTTTCCCCCAACTCGACCCAGACTCGTCGCATCACCGGTTGTAAGCCAATGCGGTGCTCATCTTGACACCAAATTTCGACGTCGGCGTCGTGATATTGCATCTGTACTCGATTCACCTCGTCCCTCAACTTTTTTTTCCAAACTTCTTGCTCGTGTTCATCACTGTGTTGATGCTGAGGGCGAGGAACTCGCAGCCGAAACTCCATCTGTTTGAGATATTTCCACCCCTGCTGCCGACTCACAGGCTTTCCCAGAACCTGACTCAGGTAGTCCGCCACTTTGCGTCCATTCCACAATCCACCATCGGGGGCTACCCCTCGAATCGCTTGCAGCAGATGGGCTTGTTGAACATCATCAAGTTTGGGTAAGGCACCTCGATTATGGCGCCGTAAATCCCCTAATGCCTCATTACCCAAGTGGTTGTAACTGCGAACCAACTCATAAATCCAGCTACGGCTGTAACCTGTTACAGCCGCCACCTCGTCGCTCTTGTTGCCTTTGGCTAATAACCAAAGGATTTGGTAATGTGAGCGTTCCGTTACCGTTTTGGCTTGGCGATAACCTTGCTCCAATTCATCAATAGTTAGGTGGGGGCTAATAGTAAGGCGTTTAGGCATTAGTAAAACATAGTAGATGCTACCTTCTATATTATGTGCATTTAAGCTGACATGATATAAGGATTAGAAGGGTAATTAAAAGGCGATCGCTTACAGCTCGTAGCGATCGCCTTTTGGTATTTGTTACTAAAGTTTGACAAAGTTTATAACAATCAATACTTTGAGGTTAATAATTTGTATTTTGGGCAGATGATCAAGGAATTTTTGCTTTGCTGAATTGAAGTATGAATGCGCGATCATTTGATTTTGATAAAGCCCTCTAAATCCACCAAATTTGGGGGGCTAGGAGGGCAAAATCATACCATCATTAAGCAACGCCAATAATCTCATGGCTGGACAATAGGGTAAGCGATTACCCTATTGTGTGAATCCACAGGTGTATTAAAATAAATCAGTTTCCTTTGAAAAAAACTCCTATAGAAAAAGATTTCGAGGAAATGAATTCGAGGTAAAACCTCTTCTAGCACTTCAAAACAAAATATCCCAACTTATCAACTATGTATACTATGATCGCCATCATAATTTCCTGGTGTGGGATATGGGGGTTACTTTGGGACATACCTATTCAACCTTTTTGGCGATCACTAATGACAATCTTTCTAGGCTTATTCCTACTCTATATTGATGATTTGAAATTGGACGAACTAAACTAGACTAACTAAGTAGTAGGACACAATTAGAAATGCTATACTGAGAATTATTAATCACAACTCAGCACTCAGGTTGAGCTAGGTAAACCTTGGTACGATACGTCAAGTAAACTAAACCTTTGTGATCACACCAACTGTTGTACAATTCCTGCAAATCAGAGATAAGTTTCTGGTGAGCTAATCCTTCCCGTGGGATATAGGAGACACTCTTAGCACGACCAATCAGACCATCTTTATCTAAGGCTTGCTGATAAGAAAAGGTGTAGGAACAGACCTTAGGAAACAATGGACTAGCGAGCAAGGGGTCTACCGAACACATACGGGACTCAGCCGGATGATGATTGGAGGCGATTTGCACTAGATGAGTATAGCCTTGGGTAAAATCATCTTGACGGTTGCGGTCATTCCAGACCACAGCTAATTGTCCAGTAGGCTTCAGGATACGGCGAAACTCTAGCAAACTTGGCTCTGGATCAAACCAATGGAAGGATTGAAAGCAAGCCACTAAGTCAATGGATGCATCAGGTAAGTTGGTCTGTTGAGCAGTTCCATCCCGGAATTCAACCAATGGATGGCTGGTAGCAGCTTGTCTCATCTGAGTATTGGGTTCGATGGCAATAACTCGAACTCCCCGTTGAGCTAGTAGCCGAGAGGAAATTCCTGTTCCTGCACCAATATCCGCAGCTACCAGTTGCCCTCTGTTCTCAAGTCCTTCCAGAATCTTGTCGATAGCTGCAGCTGGGTAACTGGGTCGGTATTTCGCATAATCTGCCACCAGTTCAGAAAATCGACTCTCTGGGTTCATCTGGTGTAATGGTGTTGTCTCAAGGTTCGTTTCGGTCATGATTAATACCAATCAGGATTTAGGCAATCACTGTACTTGTAGGGTAGGGTACTAGTTGTGTGGCCAGATTAGCAATTTTGACAAAGATTTACATAATCCGTGCATTGAGATGATTTTAGGCTTCGATCCAGGACGAGATAAATGTGGTGTAGCAGTAATGGAAAAAGAGGGTCAGCTGCTAACCCATGAGGTAGTCGCTTCAGGAAATGCGATCGCAAAACTCCAGCAACTGTGTCAACAATTCCCCATTGAAACCATTGTGATGGGAGACCAAACTACTGCCAAGAGATGGAAACGGAAAATCCAGGAGGAATTACCAGCATCAGTACCTATTGTCCTGGTAGATGAGCGCTACAGTAGTTTAGAAGCTCGCCCACGCTACTGGCAAATGTATCCTCCCAAAGGGTTCCAACGCCTTATCCCCCAAGGAATGCGCCAACCTCCTCGACCCATTGATGATATTGTGGCAATTTTGTTAATCGAGCGCTATATAATCAAAAGCAAAAGCTAAAAGGCATATCGTCTTCTTTCTTTGGGAATTACCTATTGAAAGCATGCTCAAGCCTCTTCTAATTTTCCCCTATTATCCCTTCTGAGACTATAGCATTTCTCATAGTAATGAGGTACAAATTTTTCCCATTCTCTACTCCCTACTCCCTACTCCCTACTCCCTACTCCCTACTCCCTACTCCCTACTCCCTACTCCCTACTCCCTACTCCCTACTCCCTACTCCCTATTCCCTACTCCCTACTCCCTACTCCCTACTCCCTACTCCCCAGAACAAAAGTACCTCAACGACTTGATAAATGCTATAGCTCAGCTCGAATGGTAAAAGCATAGTTTCCTCCTGGTTCGAGCTGGTAATCCCACTGTTCTAAAAATCGGCCAAGGGGTTCCTGAATCAAGGCACGGCCCAAAGAGGGGGTGACTAACAGCTGACTGACCCGAAAATGCCACTTAAACTCCCATTCATAGTCTGCGGCTTGGACTTCCCCTTCAATCTTGCCCTGTTGCCAGCAGTGCCGCGTAATTCTGACGTAGGCAGTGGTTTCAGGCAAACCCTTTGCACTCACAATGGTAAAAAATCCTAATCTGCTTTAAAGACATAGGTTAGCAGACCTGTTGGCAGATAAGTCAATAGGGATCAACCCGAATGTGATAGCAGTGTGGGTGGTTGATGACCAAGGAACCCAGGGGGTGCATGTCAGTTTTGTTAATCCCTGATTCAGATCCCCCGTTTCCCTTAATAAGGGGGACTTTTCAATCTAATTCCCCCCTTTTTTAAGGGCAGGGCTGTTTCAAAGAAAAATAAGTTAACGAGAAAAGGAGATAGGGGGATAGGGGGATAGGGGGATAGGGAAATAGCTCAAAATTTTCCGAAAAATCCCCAAATTTAGTCATTAAAATCTGACTAATTAGCCGGCTTCAATCAACTCAAATGACTAACAATTCGTGATTCGGCTTTTGAGTATGGTTAGATAAATTTGGCCAAAATCACGACTATTCGCGCTCCTTTTCTCCCCATCTCCCCATCTCCCCATCTCCCCATCTCCCCATCTCCCCATCTCCCCATCTCCCCATCTCCCCATCTCCCCATCTATTTTTGGCCAGAATGAAACAGCCCTACTTTTTTAAGGGGGGTTAGGGGGGATCTATGTACCTAATTACAAAGTTGACATGCTCCCAACCCAGGTGCTGATGGATGCTTTTTACGAGAAATTAACAAAAGCCGAAAGCCCCCTCTTTTTAAAGCGGGGATGAAGGCGAAATAGCTACTTTAGTCGCCGTTAATAAAAATATTATACCAAAGTCCGAAAATCTGATCTTATTTGATTTAGAATAAGATCAGGATATGAAAAGGTCTAAAGCGCTCCGCGTGACCTACGGTCAATGATTGTTTTAGAGTTCAAAGCATACGGCAAACAAAAACAATATTTTGCGATAGATGAAGCCATTTGCACGGCTCAATTTATTCGTAACAAATGTCTTCGCTATTGGATGGACAATAAGGGAGTCAATAAGGCTAATTTAAGCGCACTTTGTGCAATTTTAGCTAAGGATTTTCCGTTTGCTAATGAATTAAACTCTATGGCTCGACAAGCTGAAGGGGTGACGAAATAGCCTGAACAGCTTTAAATGTAAAGTTTTCACCATTTTGTGGTAAAAAAAAGATAGGTCTATTTTTTTCAACAAGACCTACCTATTGACAATCTTGCCTACATCCAAAACCACTTAAAAAGTCAACTTAATAGAGCCGAATACCTGTTCCGATACTTTTTAGCTACCAAAATCTACTTTGCAGATTTTAGCCCACTAATGCAAGCTGCTCTCGCAGCCAGGGGGTATCTCCCAAGGCCAAGATAGGTTTTGTTCCGCTCTTGGCGCATAAATCTGTGTTTAATAGAAAACGCAACCACTATCATGGTTTGCTTTGGTTTTCGGCTTCAATTCAAGGAACCAGAATGTTTTCTTTGACACTAGATTCATAATCAAAGTCTAACATATTTTTGGAGATACTGCAAGATATTTGTATAAAATCGTCAACAGTGGCTAGCCTTCTAATTCTGCTTAGTCTCCTACAGACAATTAAGGCTCTTCCGTACTTGTTATGCTAAATCAACACTTTGGCCAACGGCCTCAGTCCCTGCTCCCTTTCAAGCAAAAGACTATGTCCTAAACCATGCTTCCCTTGCTATAGTTTAATGCAACCTCGTTGAATTGACACTCCCCGCGTCTAATGACCGGGGAGTGTCTAATTGACCAGAGATTATTTAGCCAGAGATTATTTGGTAACTAATTAACCGGAATTACCTGATTTCGACATCACCAAATTTATCCAGCAGTCACGAGCTGACCTAAGACCTGCTGCACTAGGTCAACCAGTCTCTAAGCCGTCGAGCCACTTGCGGACGGCGTAGCTTACGCATGGCCTTGCTTTGAATCTGACGCACCCGTTCCCGAGAGAGATTGAACATGCCTCCTACTTCTTCTAGGGTGTAGGGTTCACTGCTGGCTAAACCATAGCGTAGAGAAATCACATCTTTTTCCCGCTCAGTCAGGACATCACTGAGAACTTCCCAAATCTCCTGGCGCATCATGGATTCATTCATCTTATCTTCGGGCAATCGTAGATCATTGTCTTCGAGCAAATCCATCAGTTCTGTGTCTTCCCCTTTACCAACTCTGTGATTCAAAGAAAGGGAGCGCCTACGCAATTCTAGTAACTGACGCAAATGGGAGAGGGAAATTTCTAGGGCTTGAGCAAGTTCTATTTCATTAGGATTGCGCTGGAGTTGCTGTTTAAGTTCCCGCTGAGCTTTTTTAAGTTTATTGAGCTTTTCTACAATGTGGATTGGTAGACGAATAGTTCGGGCATCATTGGCAATAGTACGAGTAATCGCTTGACGAATCCACCAATAAGCATAGGTAGAAAACTTGTAACCCTTATCTGGGTCAAACTTTTCTGCTGCTCGGTTTAAGCCCAACGCACCTTCTTGAATCAAATCTAGAAATGGTACACCCCGATTAATATATCGTTTAGCAATTGAAACCACTAACCGCAAGTTCGAGCGAATCATCTTGCGTTTTGCCACACGACCGCGATATAAATTCCCCTCCAACTGACGTTCTGTCATCTCGACCGCTGCAGCTACCTCAGCCTTGGTTGGTTTACGGTCTAACTTTTCGTGTAAGCTGTTGCGGAGTTGGTCGATTTCTACTAGGAACTTAACCCGACGGGCTAAATCTACTTCTTCGTCTGGCTTGAGCAATGGGTAACGAGCCATTTCCTTGAAGAATGCACCCACTGTGTCATCAGAGCCGCTTTTCCGGAAATTATGGGAAGTAGAGACCACTAGTTCATCGTCTTCGGTGAATTCGACCGCTACACGCTGTAAATCTGTTTCCTCTGGCTCAATGTGGTCAGTAACATAAAAATCCTTCTCTTCCGTAGACGGCATTGTATGAGTGTGGTTTAATTCTGTAATATTCATAGGGATGTGTGAGTTGCAAGTGTATTTTAAGTTTGTTAAAACCCTTGCCTTGAGGGATTGAGGCTGTCTGTTGCTGAAAATTGGCCGTTAATGAAAAGTCTATTATCAAAAATTGGTGTTGCTGGTTTCACAAAGAAGTTAATACTCTAGACAGAGCAGCCAAAACACGCTCCATACCCTCAAAGCTCAGTGACCCAACCTGCTTCAAGTAGTTGATGTGTGATTGACGTGATTATAAATTAATGGTTTTAAGCTTACCAGAAGCAGTTTGGCTAATTGTATCTGTAATTACGAAATGTTTAATTACATATATTTTAGTTAAACTCTAGGGTGACGGCAGGAGAGATAATTCTCTTCCCATTGCTTTTATTATTGATTTTGACTCTGGAAACAGAATCTCACATATTTTAGAATTTTCCTATCTATCAATAGTGATAGAATAGGAGCCTTCCCAAACTAAAGCTGCCCTATGTCTAATCCTCCTTTAGGTCTACTGTTAGCTGAGCCTAGAGCACTTTACTTTTCTGGTGGTGGCCAAGAAAAGTGGGTTGAAGTCCTAGTAGATTGTCCAGGAGTCCAAGGTATATATACTTATCGTAATGCATTGGATGTTTCAATCAATCCTGGAGATGTTCTGAGTGTGTCATTCGGGACTCAACAGCTAGGAGCGATCGCTATTCGGATTGTAGACTCTCCACCCCCAAACTTACCACTGGAGAAAATTAAGGACGTAGAGGAGGTGATCAGTCCCGGTTTCTTTCCAAGTTCCTACTGCCAACTGTTAGAGCGGGTGGCTCAGTACTACTGCACTCCTCTAATCCAAGTGATTCGGTCTGCTTTACCTCCAGGACTGTTAGGGCGATCGCAGCGTCGAATTCGCCTCAATTCCTCGGTCTTGCCTAAAGAGGCTCATGTCTTTGTCAATAATTCAGCAGCAAGTAAGATTTTGGAGATTCTCCAGGCTAAACCCAATGGGGATTACAGCTGGCAATACCTCCAACGTCAGGTAAAGGGGGCTAAAGCAGGATTACGTCACCTGCTCAAGCGAGGTTGGGTAGAAAGTTATCTGGAAGCTCCTAAGCCAACTCGTCCTAAGCTCAAGAAAGCTGTGACTCTGGTGGGTAATCTCAATCGGCCTGATCTGACTCGACGGCAACGGGAAGTATTGGAGGTGCTACGCCGTCGTGGAGGAGATTTGTGGTTGAGTGAACTATCACAAATTTGTAATGTTAGTTCGTCAACTATAAATTCTTTGGAAGATAAGGGATATGTGGTGATTGAGCCTAGGGAAGTATTGCGCAGTGCGACTTCACCAACCATGGCTACAGATGCCCCCAAAAACTTGACAAATGCCCAATCCCATGCATTAGACCTGATTAATAATCTCGATGGCTTTGCCCAAGTGCTGTTGCATGGGGTGACTGGGTCTGGGAAAACGGAGGTCTATCTACAAGCGATCGCACCAATCCTAGCGCAAGGGAAATCCGCTTTGGTGTTGGTGCCGGAAATTGGCTTAACTCCTCAAATTACTGACCGTTTCCGGGCTCGCTTTGGTGATAAAGTTCGGGTTTACCACAGTGCCTTGAATAAAGGGGAGCGCTATGATACCTGGCGACAGATGATCCCAGGTGAGCCACAAGTGGTGATTGGCACTCGTTCTGCTGTTTTTGCCCCTTTGCCCCAGTTGGGATTAATTGTTTTAGATGAAGAACACGACTCCAGCTTCAAGCAAGACCAACCTATTCCTACCTACCACGCTCGCACCGTTGCTCAGTGGCGAGCAGAATTAGAAAATTGTCCCCTGATTTTAGGTTCAGCTACTCCTTCGGTAGAAAGCTGGGTCAGTATTAAGGTGATGGGGGGAGCGAGAGATGGTCAGATCGGTAGTGAAATTAATCCCCTGACCTCTTCAGCTCCTGAGGTTCAACCCTTCACCTGTTCACCTCCTCAGCATCCAGAACTTAGCACTCATTACTTATCCCTACCGGAACGGATTCAATCCAGACCCCTGCCACCGGTGGAAATTGTGGATATGAGGCAGGAGTTACAAGCTGGGAATCGGTCGATTTTTAGCCGTTCTCTCCAAGACAGCTTGAGACGACTAAAGGAACAAGAGAAACAGGGGATTTTATTTATCCCCCGCAGGGGACACAGTACGTTTGTGTCTTGTCGTAGTTGTGGTCATGTGCTGGAGTGCCCTAACTGTGATGTTTCCTTGTCCTATCACTATACCCATGAAGGGGCTACTCAAGTATTGCGGTGCCACTATTGTAATTTCGGACAACTCCATCCCCGTAGTTGTCCAGAATGTAGTTCTCCCTACCTGAAATTTTTCGGTAGTGGTACTCAGCGGGTTGTTCAAGATTTGGCGAAGCTGTTTCCAGAGTTGCGAATTATCCGATTTGACAGTGATACCACTCGTACCAAGAATGCTCATCGCACTTTGTTAACTCAATTCGCTAATCGGGAAGCTGACTTGTTGGTGGGAACCCAAATGCTGACCAAAGGATTAGATTTGGCTCAGGTCACACTGGTGGGAGTGGTAGCAGCAGATGGACTACTGTATTTGTCAGACTATAGAGCATCCGAGCGGGCATTCCAAACCTTAACTCAGGTGGCAGGTCGTGCCGGTCGTGGGGATGACCCTGGTCAGGTAATTATTCAAACTTATTCCCCAGACCATCCTGTGATTCAGGCTGTCAAAACTCATAATTATCAGTCGTTTATCTCGGACGAATTGGAACAACGGGCAGCACTGAACTATCCCCCTTATGGTGATTTGATTCTGTTGCGCATAAGTGGATTGGATGCTGTGGCGGTAGAGAAGGTAGCGGAGGATTTAGCCGACAGCTTAGATACTCCTGAAGCCGAGTACGATATCCTAGGACCAGCACCAGCTAGTGTGATCCGGGTTGCTCGTCGCTATCGATGGCAGATTTTGCTTAAGTTTCCTCCTACTGTGCCCGCAAAGTTACTGAATTGGCGGGAATTACAGGATATGTGTCCTCCAGATATTAGCTTGACTATTGATGTTAATCCGTTGAATATAAGCTGAAAGGTATAAGTTAGTTGAAGGTTTAAAGTAGGTTGAAGGTTGAAGGTTTAAAGGTTGAAGGTTGAAGGTTGGTTGAAGGCTTAAGGTTGGTTGAAGGTTGAAAGTTAGGAGTTGAAAGTTGAAAGTTGAAAGTTATAGGGAACCTAAATAAATTGTGATAATTTCGATTCCCGATTACCGATTCCCGATTCCCGATTCCCGATTCCCAATTCCCAATTCTTAATTCTTAATTCTTAATTCTTAATTCCCGATTCCCGATTCCCAATTCCCGATTCCCGATTCCCGATTCCCGATTCCCAATTCCCAATTCTTAATTCTTAATTCTCAATTCTTAATTCCCTACTCCCTACTCCCTACTCCCTACTCCCTACTCCCTACTCCCTACTCCCTAATTTGTGAATACTCCTGCTCACGCCATCGTCAATCTCCTGATTTTAGGAAAAAAAAGAAAGCCGGAAAATAATTTACCAATTGTGTTCGGTGCGATCTTACCGGATTTGCCAATGGTAATTTTTTACGGATATGAGAAACTCCTCAGAGGAATTCCTGAAAACGTAATCTGGTCTGAATCCTATTATAACCAAAGCTGGCAAGTATTTTTCGATATTTTCAATTCTTTTCCACTAATACTAATAGGTGGCTTGTTAGCCTACTATTTTCGTCAAACCTTTCTGATTGCTATGTTTGCTAGCATGGCTCTTCATGGGTTAGGAGATCTTCCTCTCCATGCTGATGATGCCCACCGTCACTTTTTTCCATTGTCAAATTGGCGCTTTGAAAGCCCTGTGTCTTATTGGGATTCTCGTCATTATGGTCATATTTTTACTCCCCTAGAAGTGTTGGCTGTGATAGTGGGATGCTTTGTATTGTGGAGACGCCATACTTCGATGACCGCTCGGATTATTATTGCGATTGTACTTACTGTTTATTTTGGTTATGGAGTTTATGCTGTCTTAGTTTGGGGTTAATAGTTAAGCTATCAGTTATCAGCGGCGTTGCTGAATCAAGGGTTGGTTTTCGATTAATCTGACAGTTTTATCGAAGGGTCATAGAACCTATCCTGACAGTTCTACTCACCTTCGTTACCTCAACATCCTGACTTTGGGCAATTGATACAGGGTTAGCTGCCTTGAAAAAGTCAGAAATATTGGCTATACTTCTGACATAATATATTTCGTGAACTTTATATTCATAGCTTTCGTAAGATGCAGGGTATAGCAAAAAAAATCCAGAACAGAGTTCGTGGTCATGGTCGCGGTGGTTGGGTCTGCACACCCAAAGATTTTGTAGATCTCGGCAGTCGTGATGCTGTAGATAAAGCGCTATCTCGTCTGGTGAAACAAGGATTTTTGCGCCGCGTTGGTCGCGGTTTATATGACTATCCACGCACCAGCAATATCTTGAAGCGTCCTGCCCCACCCAACATTGATGCCGTTGTGGAAGCTCTGGCACGTCGGGATGGTATATCAATCATGCCAGATGGCATTGTTGCAGCCCACCAGCTAGGTCTGACCAATGCCGTTCCCGCCCAGAACAGCTACATAACGAATGGTTCGAGCCGAACTTTACAAGTTGGTGGGCGTACCATCAAACTACGTCATGTCTCTCAACGGTTAATGGCATGGGCTAACCGTCCTGGTGCGCCTGTGGTTAGGGCCTTATATTGGCTGGGCGAAAATATCGCTGCTGATAAAGATGTGGTTAATACCCTACACAATCGGTTGTCTTCAGACATCAAACAAGATCTCGCAGAAGGTATTAAGCTGTTACCAACGTGGATGACACCCGTTGTACGTCAAGTTAGTGAGGGTGAAGGTGTCTCCTAGTGAATCCAGCATTTGAAGAATTTCTCAATTTACCAGCACAAGACCGTAACGATGTTTTTGAGTCAACAGCCGATTCCCTCAATACCAGGTCATCCTATATAGAAAAGGATTTTTGGGTGTGCCTGGTGCTGGATATCCTTTATAATGGCTTACCCCAGGAACACCCCAGACTATTGTTTAAAGGCGGCACTTCCCTTTCCAAGGTTTATCAACTCATTAGTAGATTTTCCGAGGATGTAGATTTGGTGGTATTCAGGAGCGATCTGGGTTTTGCCGGGGATAACGACCCCTCTGCTCTTGGAATCTCTAGCAAGCGGCGAAAAAAACTAGCGTCCGAACTAAAACAAGCTGCTTCAAGGTATATCTGTGGCAAGCTTAAAGATGACTTATCACAAGTTGCTGGGGTAATTTCGCCTGAGAGTCGCATTGTACTCGATGAAGACGATCCAGATAATTCAACCCTGCTGTTTCAGTATCCGAGCTTATTTCCATCCGATAGCATTGCTTACGTTCAACCCCGTGTCAAACTAGAAGCAGGCGCACGGTCAGCGCTCATTCCCAATCAAAATCATACTATTACCCCCTATCTATCCGAGATACTTGAAGAATGGAATTTTTCCGTAGCAAATGTAACGACCATCGACCCTCAAAGAACTTTTTGGGATAAAATCATGATATTACATGGTTGGTCTTGTGGTTATCGAGACGAACAACGCCTGCCCAATGATCGCCAGAGACTGTCACGTCATTATTATGATGTAGCAATAATTTCCCGTCAGGAAGCTGGTAAGACAGCCATTGCCAATCATCAATTAAGAGAAGATGTACGCCAGTACACCAAAAAACTGTTTAATCGAAGCTGGATGAAATTAGACGAAGCGATTCCCGGCTCTCTAAAACTCTTACCGAAAGGAGAATTACTAAAAGCTCTCATTACTGATTATCAGGCAATGCAGGGCATGATGTTAGGTACTGCTCCACCCTTTGATGAAATCATAGAAGCAATTTCAGCCTTAGAAATAGAAGTTAATCAGGTATCGTGAGAACACTTTGAACTTTTGTCTTTTATAATGACAAGTTTTGACCACCCACCAAGAATTCTATTTTTATATGGTGCCCTCTCCTGTTCCCTGCTCCATGCTCCCTAACCCCTAAGCCACCACCAGCTGGGAAATACCAGTAAATAAAGTAAAATTTACGGAATTCAGTATAATCACAGTGTAGATACTGAATTAGAGTCAAAGTATCAAATTCTATTTTTCACAGGTCTTGAACTAACCATCAATGAATGCTGGACATACCCCTGGTTATCTCCTCAAAAAAATAAACGAAGCACTGTGTAATGCTTTCCCTAATAAAACTAAATTAGAAATGATGGTGCTTTATGAATTAAATATAAATCTGAACGAGATTGCTAGCGGTGGTAATTTAAAGGAAACCGTTCACAAATTAATAGAGCATTGTCAGGGTTACAATCAGTTAGAAGAATTAATTCATGGAGCACTTGAAAACAATCCAAATAATGTTCATTTAAACGCAATCCAGGAAAAGTTTAAAATTACGACTAGTTTAGTCAATATATTGGGGCCTTTAGAAAAAACCGTTATCAAACAAATGCAACAGGCTTACAGAGATTGTTGTCCCAATTTGAGAGATAAAATTCCTGGCACTTTTTATGATATTCTCAAAAAGTTGGATGATATACATCAACCAACTGATGATGAAAAAAGGATTGTAAAATTTGTCGATCGTTTATTAGTAAATGGAAAGATTCCCACCTCAGAGGCTCAGCAACTAAAGCAATGGTTAGAAAACAATGCCAATAACGTTTCTAATTTATTATCTCACCAACAAAACTTCAATTCACAACCTGATCTGATTGTCAAGCCAAATTCGAGGGAAGAAAGTTTAAAGCGAGTCAAACCCGAAGGTTTAAAGCAGTTTTCCTTTGAAGTAGTAACAGTTAACCGTAGAGGAAGAATAATCAAGCGAGAATCCCAGCAAGCGGGTTATTTCACTCAAGATCTGGGGAATGGAGTAGACCTAGATATGGTGTATATCCCACCAGGAAGCTTCTTAATGGGTTCCCCTGAAAGTGAGAAGGGGAGTTATCACAGCGAAAGACCTCAACACCAAGTAAGCATTCAACCCTTCTTCCTGGGGAAATATCCGGTAACCCAGGCGCAATGGCGAGCCGTAGCCAACCTGCCAAAAATTAAGCGGGACTTAAAGCCAGACCCTTCGAGATTTAAAGGAAAGAATCGACCAGTAGAGCGAGTAAACTGGTACGATGCGGTGGAATTTTGTGATCGCCTCTGTGAATATACAGCAACGGAATACAGATTACCCACTGAAGCGGAATGGGAATACGCCTGTAGAGCTGGAACTACTACACCATTCCATTATGGAGAGACCATAACCAGTAGATTCGCTAATTATAACGCTTCAAATACTTATGCAGAGGAAGCACAAGGGGAATATCGAGGAAAAACCACCGACGTAGGAAGTTTTCCCCCCAACGGCTTTGGCTTATACGATATGCACGGCAATGTTTGGGAGTGGTGTGCGGATCCTTGGCATGGTAATTACGAAGGAGCTCCTAGAGATGGAAGTATCTGGAGTCAATTTGATAATAATACTGATTATTATACTTTGCGGGGCGGCTCCTGCCTCGTTCCTAGGGATTGCCGTTCTGCCTCCCGCCTCATCTGTAGCGCGCGCGATCTCATCTACTACATTGTCGGTTTTCGTGTGGCTAGGGGTGTTGGGAGAACTTAGCCCTTTTTCCTTTTTGTATTTTTATACTTTTATACTTTATTTCCGCCGTATGAGATGGATTTGATAACTATATTTTAAAATCAAGGCAATATAATCCTCTCAGCAAACAAACTCTGCAATCGCTCTAACTTACCACCCTTTTGATACAATAAATCCCCCTTACCTAACAAATAAGCTGCTTCAGTATTACTGCCACCAAAAATAATCTTTGAATCCGCTTCAGAGGCTGTGCGTAAAGCAATTCGCCCAGGTAAATTAGACCGAATAATCGGAGTAACAACGTTAGCATCTGGCCGTTGAGTAGCAACAATCAAATGAATCCCAGCTGCTCTAGCTTTTGCTCCTAAACGCTTAATACTTAATTCTAAGTCTTTGCGGATTTCTTTTTCTGCCATGAAGTCAGCATATTCATCAAATATACAGACTATCCGAGGTAATGGTAAAATTTGTTTATTAATCAATTGCTGATTATAAGCATCCAGGTGAGGACACTTGGCTTGTTCAAATTTCCGGTAACGCTGCTCCATTTTGTCAACTAATTGCTCCATCAATTCGATAGCGCGATCGCTATCTTTAACGATTGGTGACAGCAACCATGGCATGTCCTCAAATTCTGGGAAAGTGACACGCTTGGGATCAACGAGAGCAATTTTGAGCTGTTGAGGAGAATGCTGATAGAGTAGGGATAGCAGAAGCGATCGCAAAAATTCGCTCTTGCCACTTCCCGTTGTGCCCCCTACCAAAAAGTGACAGGTATTGGGATCAGATAAATCCGCTTCTACCAATTTCCCCTCTAAATTTACTCCAATCCCAATCATTGGAGGATTACTTGAGTTTTGCGTAAGGCTAATATAGTCATCAAATCTAGCTACTTCTCTATCCTCATCCTTCCGTGGTAAATCCACACTGACATACCCAGCTTCGGGAGTAATCAGGGGAGGATTCTCCAGACCTAACTGTACTTTTGACACTCCCCGGTCATTAGACGCGGGGATTCTTGCTTCGTAGACTCGACTTGCTCAGCCTGGTCGGAACCAAGAAGAGTAGAGGCCAAATCTCCACAAGCGTTTCGGGGAACCCGTTCACGTAGCGTGGCCTACGGCCTCCGCTACGCGAACGGGTCAATGACCCAGGTTCCGGTATGCCCTACCGTACCCAAGGCTCTTTGGAGGATATTTATAGCGGCATTGTGGTCTCTATCTAGCTGACAACCACACTTACAGGTGTGAGTTCTAGTTGATAGAGACTTCTTTACAACCTCACCGCAATTGGAACAATTTTGACTTGTATAAGCAGGGTTCACTGCAACCGTTGCCCTGCTAAACTTAGTCCCAAAGTACTCCAACCATTTCCTAAACTGGTACCAACCTGCATCATTAATAGACTTGGAAAGACAGTGGTTTTTAACCATATTACGAACCCTCAAATCTTCGTAAGCGACCAGGTCGTTAGACCGGATTACGCAGCGCGCCAGTCTCTTGGCGTGCTCTTCACGTTGCCTACTTATTTTGAGGTGCTTCTTACCTAGTTTCTTAATGGCTTTTTTACGGTTGGATGAGCCTTTCTTTTTTCGGGAAACCCGACGTTGATAAAACTTTAAGCGTTTTTCTCCTATTCTATAAAACCTGGGGTTCGGCTCAGTATTGCCATTGGAATCTGTATAGAAGTCCTTTAGCCCTACATCTAGTCCTAGGTTTTTGCTATTAGGTTTCAAAGTCTCATTATTGTCAGCCTGAACACAAAACTGAACATAATACCCATCAGCCCGCCGGACTATGCGAACCCGCTTAATCTGCTTCTTATCAAATCTCCACAAGTCCCAAGTACCCTTGAGCTTGAGTTTCCCTATCCCTTTCTTGTCACTGAAGGTTATTGACTTTTTGTCAGGGGACAACTTCCAACCGGACTGTTTGTACTCAACTGAGCGGCAATGCTTTTGAAACTTAGGAAAACCCTTTTTTCCAGGTACTTTTTTCTTGCAGTTGTCGTAGAAACGGGCGATGGATGACCAGGCTCTCTCAGCACTGGACTGACGAGCTGTGGAGTTCAAATCATTGGCAAAGGGGAACTGTTTGGCTAAGACCTTGCAGTATTTACTGAGGTCATACTTTCCAATCCCCTTGTTATCAATCCAGAGCCTGATACAGCTGTTACGGATGAATTTGACCGTCCGAATAGCTTCATCAATGGCTGAGTATTGGTGTTTTTTGCCGTAGGCTTTGAACTCTAGGACAATCATCTGGTATCGACCTCTCCCGCTCTTGTTTTATTCTAGCACGACCAGCGACAAATTTTGGAAGTTTCTAGAATATTTTCCTCACGGCGGCTAAAGCCGCTGCGTTCACGAAGTGTCGCCTACGGCGAGCCTTCATCCCCGGTCTAAAGACACGGGGATGAAGGCTTTGGGGGATTTTTGTACATCCTTGGATCGATTCTGTATTGATATGACTTTTACCCCACGATTGGGTTTTAGCTTGATCCGGACAAATGCTGGAGCAACTGTTGCGTTGACATAATTTACACTAATTTTAAAGTCTTCTAGAGTACTCACCAATTTTTGCCCGGTCTGATCAGCATCAAGAGTTTGGCGGGATGGTGCCTTGACTGGCTTTTGTTCAATATCAGGAGTTGGTCGGGATGGTGCCTTGACGGGCTTTTGCTCAGTTTTCACCTCCTCAAAAAAGGTTTGGCAGGTCTGCTGTTGGGGACAAATGTTGCATAGGTGAGGCTGTCGTGTTGGTGGTGGTGGCTCCAGGTTGCCCTTACCCATTGCTGGAGTGCAATAGTTTTTTATAGTTTCCCCATCTCCCTCCTCTTCGACCTGGGCAGGTTTCCAACTCAGCCATTGGCGCATCTGTTGTAATTTATGGGGAATGAGCTGATGCACTGTATCCTCTAGCTCTTCCCGGGAATAGTAGTATTTTTGGAATTCCGGTAAAACACAATAAACTCCTGCATCTATTGCTACTCCTTTTTTTTGGTGGAGCATGTAACTATAGAGGGCTACTTGAGCTAGGTTAGCGGATGGATCTACGGGTTGATAGGTTTTATAGTCTACAACACAATAGCGATCGCGCTCACAGTCGAAGATTAAGCTATCGAATTTTCCATTAACTCGTTGCTTGGTACCATCAGGAAAGGTGAAGTTGTAACTCAGGTCTATTTCTTGAGCAACGAAGGTTTTACTAATTACTTCCTCTGGCTGACAATAGCCTCGATTAGTAACTAGCAGTTGAGTCCAATGGGGGATTAGTGATTTTAATCCTTGCCACAGTTGAAGTAAGATCGAGGCTATATCTGGATTGGTATTGATGTTGGGGAAAACAACTAGCTCATACAGTAGCGCTTGCATCTTAGAGCTAATTTGGCTTTGGTCTAGCTGACTTGCTGTGGGGGAAAATAAGGCTTGAAATCGGGAATCTTGCTGGAGTTTGTCAGTACACTGTTGACATAGCTTATGGAATACTTTCCCAATACCTGGTGAGTTGGATGGTGGTATAAATAGGGTTTTTCCACCAAAGTGATGACTCAAATAAAATAAACGAGGACATTCAATGGCTACCCTAACTTGGGTAACACTGAAGCAAGGGGATTCCGATTGTTGCGTCCGTGATTGTCTTTTGACCATCTGCTCTGGATTCCAGCTATTTTTATCACTAATTTCTAGTAAACGGCGATGGACATGGGCTAGATAGACTGTGTCCATTTTTGCATACTTTAGCTGTTTTTGGCTGAGCGGACGTTTGCCCCAATCACTGCTTTGCTCTTCTGTATCGACATTAGCGAAATTGCATAGTTCTATCGCTAGGGTTTTTAGTTTATGGTTTGATACCTGTAATGGATTGGGTAGTTTCTTGTTGGTCAGCTTTCTAGCTATTTGATAGGTACAGGTGATATTCTTAGCTTGCTCTTTCCCCCCTAGATAGCGTAAATCAAAGCTAGCGTTGTGAAAGACTTTTTCAATGTTAGGATTGACTATAATATGGTTGACAAAGTATTGCACTACTTCCGGTTTGTCTAATACATCTAAGATGTAAGCTTTGTCACCATTTATATCTGTCGAATCAGCCAATACCTGAATCAGAGATAATCTGGGATTAGGGGTATTCCAGTCAGCCACTTCTGTATCTAACCACAGAATTTTGGCGGCTGATAAATTAAGGATTAACTCTCGGATCTGGGCTGGTTGATTCAGGTACATTGGCGCTTGTTATCCGAATTGTTACTATGGTAGAATGATACAGCAGTTTTCAATCGGGTTAGGTACAAATTCTTGGGTTTTAGGGAACAGGGAACAGGGAACAGGGAACAGGGAACAGAGCTTGTAGCTTGTAGGGTGGGCAAAAACAGTTTGCTTGTTTTGAGCATTCTAGATTATATTACTTTGCCCACCCTACTGTGATGTAGTTCATTAGCTTGTAGGGTGGGCAAAAACAGTTTGCTTGTTTTGAGCATTCTAGATTATATTACTTTGCCCACCCTACTTGAATTGGCCTGATTGCTGATTGCTGATTGCTGATAGCTGATAGCTGATAGCTGATAGCTGTTCGCGTAGCGTGCGCGTAGCGCTTATGCTGATTGCTTAAGGTACCAAATATACTGATTGTGTTTCTGGGGAACCATCCACAGGGATAAGTTTTAGTTCATTTTCCTGACAAAGTTCCTTAATCTGTTGTTTAATTTCTATTTCTTTGAGCCGATTAAATTGACGGTGAGTAGTTTCAATTAAAACCTTAAGACCAATTAATTGGTCTTGTTTGAGCACATTTAACACAAATTCTTTAACCGGATTAAGGGGGACTTTATTATCTGCTATCGAAAAAATATTCAAATCCTTTAGTAAAGGACAATCCTGCAAAATTCCCGATTTTAGGATTAGATCCTTTAACTCTTCCAGTGTTATTGTTTTATCAGCAAGAACTAAGTCTTGGGAACAAGCCCCATTAACTAAGGTATGATAAGTGGCTAAGTAATGGACAGAGGAGATATCGTCTAATTTGAGGTGATGATGGTCATAACCATTAAATAGTTGGCTGTAGAGCTTGTACCCTTTAGTATCACGTTTTATGCTAATTTTTGTATGGCGAATTAGGTATAAGGTTTGGCAGCGATTGCTTTTTATAGCGTTATCACAGGCATTCATCAGATGATAGAAACTGCGACCATTACTAGTTTCTCCCCAGACTACTCCGATCCGTCCCTGGGATGATGGCAGCTGGTAACTTAGGGAATAACTGGCAAAGGTTTTGCTACTGGACAAAAATTTTGGTTTAATCCCCCTAACCTCCAGAGCTTCTAATGCCTCTGTTAACATCCCAATCAATTCCGATTCATCAATATCTTGGATGCGGATAATTGTCGTCTGGTCAGTTTTTTTAAATTCCTTCTGCCATTTCAATTTCAATGAGGCTAGGATTTTTTCTTCTATTGGTATTGATTCGCCAGCGGTATCATTTTCGGGAGTTGAGTCAGTGGTTGATAACTCTGAGTTAACTCCCTGAGTTTTATACCTTTGAATTAGCTGATTTCCTAGTTTCAAGGTCTGGCGGGGAGTGGTTTTGCCACCAGGAAATTCTTGTTCTAAGTCTTGCCGAGTTAAAGGGTAAATCGGTGAGGTGGATTTTGGTTCAGCTTGCTGATGTAACGGATAGAGTATGCTTGCCCAGAGGGATTCCGCTTGCTCTAGGGTAATGTTTTTGAGCAGAATTTTAGGATTAAGTCTAGCGATATCAGCCTGTTGAATTTTTTTATGATTCCTTCTCCAGGTATTAGTGACTATGCTAATAATAATCAACAAGTTATTGGGAAAGCGAGTATTAAGGGTAGAGTTGACATTAAACAGCGCTTGTAGATCCAGAGAACCATCGGGCAAACGAGGAATATTATCCAATTGATCAAAACACAGCACAATCGGCTTGGTGGATGACGAAATTCTCCCGAAGTTGATTAAGATGTTCTGAGCATCGTCTTCGTTATCTATAGACCCTCTGACCCCAAGGGTTTTCAGGTCCTCTTCATCTAAATCTTCTCCCCTTAACCATTGATAAGCTAGGTGATACAGTTCTGGATTAGTGAGGTCATAGAGCACTCCAAAAAACTCTTTACTGCGATGAATTCCCCCTGGATAGCTAGCTCTGAGGTCAGCAATAAACCGTTTTCGCTCATTCAGCAGCCAACCGGTTTTTTTAAAGGCCGGGAGACTCTTTAGCCACAGCAGCAACTGAGACTCTTGTTCTCCTTCTGGGACTTTTAGCATACTGTCAACAGTTTCCCTAAGGATATAGCGCCAGATGCGATCGCTATTTGCCCAAGGACCGATATAAGCAAAGAATGCTTGTTGATTGAGCTGCTGTTTGAGCCGTTTTAATAGATAACTTTTCCCCGAACCCGAATCACCAGCCAGTAAGATAGTGCGGGGTCGATGGTCTTGAGTCACCGCACTGAGGGTGCTGGTTATCTGATTAATTTCATGTTGATGAATCGATTCGACATCCTTAAGGGCTGAATTTTCTGGATCTTCCCAAAAATTACCCGTAGCAAAGGTCACGGGGTCAAAGGGATTTAGGGCTTGTTTAATTATTTCCTGGATCGTTGCCATCTCTTTAATTCCATCTTCTATAGAGTGGACAAGGATAGAGGATTAACAAAAAGGCAGCCTCAGGTTATTGTATGATACTATCAATTATCCTATCTTTAGTATCATAATTTACTGCACCATAATGAAAAATAGCCTAGCCCCGGTATTTTGAGGAATACCAGCTTCAATTTGTTCCTCTGTATACATGTTAGCTTCTTGCAAAGCACTCATATCAATTTTATCCTCTGCTTGCAAGCTATACAGTGCTTTATCTAATTGTTCCCGAGACAAAGGCGGTTGTAACTTTTGGCGCAAATGAAACAGTGGCAAATAGTTTTCCGTACCCAGTTCCTGGTCTAAATTCTTGATAATTTGTAATATTTCTTCATGATTAGGGGGATTGACTAGAGCGGCAGTCGAATTTCCATCTGATTCTGAGATTGTACTGGTTGAGTTTGGCAGCTGTTTCCGCAGGAAATCGATGTAATCCGCTAACATGGTTTTAGACAGATTGATATTGCCACGACCAACGGGTTTATAATTATTTAATAGGTACTCAATACCGGTTTCAGTAATCCAGACATCTTTGAATTTAGTTTCTGCTACTGTGATATAACCCCGTTCTATCAAACCTTCCATGATTTCCTTGCGGGTCTTAGCAGGCTTAACGTTTGTTTTGGCGGGAGTAGTCGGTTCTGTTTCACAGGCTTTGATAATTTTGCGTTCTTTCGTGCTCATTGGTACTTCAGCCTGATCTTGGTTGAGGAGTTCCTTGCCTGCATCAGTGATCTGAATTTTGGTGATTTCTTGATTAGAGTCAATCAAATTGCGATCGCATAACTCCCGACAAATTCGATCTCGTTCCCCCGCTGAGGTTTTAGAATTGGGTTTCGCTTCGGTAATCAATGCCCGATAATCCGGTTTGCTCAGTAGCTTCAGTAAAAATTTTAGTTGGCTGACTTCCAGTTCAATAGCTTCCATGTTGATTGTCTTTACCTCACTTTTGTTCAAGATTAACCTAAATCTATTCCCTATAACCACTTAGTAGTCAAGGATTTTCGCAATAAATTCTACTTTCAGCCCTCAGCGGACGGGCTCTGGACCCTCAACTATCAGCCCTGAGCAGAATTCTTATTATATAAGCCTTTCGCTTTTTTCAATAGTATCTTGTAAGCATTCAGCTATCAGCATTCAGCTATCAGCTCTTAGCTCTCAGGTTATGCGCTACGCACACGCTTGGCCTTGGCCTATGGCCACGGTAAGCTCTTGGCCACGCTAGGGGAACAGTTTTTGAATAAAATAAGCTGACGGCTGACCACAGAAAGCTGACGGCTGACGGCTGACCGCTGAATGCTTACAGTATCTTTATTTCCGTCGTGCCGTACTAGGGTCAATCCTTACCGATATTTAGACTTATCTCAAGTCTGGTTGAATACCCATAATTAAGGAGGCGCGGGGAGGGTAGGGAGGCTGGGAGGTGTGGGGAGATAGGGAGATGGGGAGATGGGGAAATTTTTATTAAGGGTAATTATCGTGAGATCATATCAACTGAAAGTCGCTAGTACATGAGTATTCACGGAAAACTCTCAAAACGCTGATACCCGAAATGCTGATAGCTAAGCTACAGTCAATTTTATTACCCCTACTCCCTACTCCCTACTCCCTACTCCCTATTCCCCTAATAACGTCGAGTTTTCTGAACCCCGTAAACTAGTCCTGTACCAATCGATAACAAGATCAGTAGCCACAGGATACCACCAGGAATAAAGGTAAGAATACCAAAACCTCTGAGCAAGTAAACCATAACGGTGATAGCGAGAAGAGCGCCAAAAAAGTAGGCAATTATCAAAGTTTCAGATTGAGAATAGGAACTCATATATAGCAAAGGGAGTAGGGATTAGGGAGTAGGGAGTGGGGAGCAGTAATAATAAATATCTCCTATTTTTGATGTTATCAGAAATCAGCAAGATTGTTCATGAGATATTTATAAGTGCTACTTTAGGTGCGAGCTTTTGAATAAAACAGGTAAGCATTCGTTTAATCTCTGTTAGGTCTGCTGTCAGGAATTCATAAAGCTGACAGCTGACAGCTGACGGCTGACTGCTTACAAATGCTAGCTCAATAATCAATTATCACTAAAATACCCCAACATAGAGTTTGCTAAAATGGCTGCTTGAGTGCGATCGCGTACATTCAACCGACTCAAAATATGAGTAACGTGGTTTTTCACTGTCTTTTCAGAAATATACAACGTCTGAGCAATCTCTCGGTTGCTAGCACCGGTAGCAATTAGTCGTAAAATTTCCTGCTCTCTGGGAGTTAGTTCCTCCCAACCCGGAGGTGGACTCGGAGTTGGGTCTCGCATTTGAGTAGCGACTTTTTTGCCTATACCAGGGCCTAACTGAGTATAACCTTTTTGGACAGCTCGAATTGACTGGGCTAATTCTTCGGGAGGGGTATCCTTCAGCAAATATCCGGCTGCTCCGCACTGTATGGCTTGGGTAACGTACTGGTCATCATCAAAAGTAGTTAGTACTAATACCTTTGTATCTGGGAATTGCTGACAAATTTCCCGAGTTGCAGCCACGCCATCCATCACAGGCATCCGAATATCCATTAGTATAACATCTGGCTGTAAAGTTTTTACCAAACTAATTGCCGTTTGTCCATTCTCGGCTTCACCGACTACCTGTAAGTCTTCTTCTAACTTCAGCAAGGCTTTTAATCCACGCCGAATTAGACTCTGGTCATCTACTAGTAAAATACGAATCATCAAGGATGAATAATTATATAGTAGTTGTCAATTCTGTGAGGTACTTATTTTTAGGGATTAGGGAGTAGGGATTAGGGAGTAGGGATTAGGAAAAAAATTAGCAAAATTCATCTATAATTGCTAGATATAGCGTTTGTATTTGAGATGTAAACCTGTATGATATTTTTTGATTTTTAAATAAAAATCAGGACTCTTTACCCTGTTCCCTGTTCCCTGTTCCCTGTTCCCTTTGCGATATGGTTACATCTCAACTGAAAACGCTATAGCTTAAACCTTTGGTAAAGGAAAATGAGCGATAATTTTGCAGCCAGCTCCTGGTGCTGTTTCAATTTTAAAGGTTCCTCCTAAGGCTTGGGTGCGTTCTCGCATTCCTTGTAAACCAAAACCGCTTGTGTTCTGGTTTAGGGAAAATCCAATGCCATTGTCTTTAATAATTAATTGTAAATCTGTTGCTGTCTGAATTTGGATGTCTACTTCAGTAGGTTTAGCATATTTAAAGATATTTGTCAACCCTTCTTGGACAATACGGTAAACTGCGATTTTGATGTCGCCAGGGATTGAACGCTTTAGGTTAAGATGGTATGTAGGTGAGATAGCTGTGGACTTTTGGAAGTCGTCGATTAGGGATGCGATCGCATTTTCTAGAGATTGCTCTTGTAACGGATTTAAACGCAAGGAAGCAACGGATTGACGTACATCCTTCAGAGCAGTTTTCCCGAGTTGTTTCGCTTCTAAGATAAATTCTTTGGCTTCAGCAGGGTCAGATTGTAATAGTCTTAAAGCCGCTTCCAAGTGTAAATTGAATACAGTTAAAGAATGTCCTAAGGAGTCATGAATTTCCCGAGCAATACGGTTACGTTCTTGCAGCGTAGCAATATCTTAAATCCGAAGGGCATAGTCACGCAGTTGAGCATTAGCCTGTGCCAGGTCTTGCCGACTTTTTCGTTCTGAAAGTACAGTATCCACTAATAGCTGCAAAACGATTAAGACCAAGACAAATATCAAGACAGAACTCAACAAGATAAATAGTAATCGCTCCGGAATCAACCCTGTCGGTGGTTCTCTGAACACAGGAGGTGGTCTAAACCGAGGACGATGCCTCATAGCATGATGCTGAAATCGAACCATTTGCCTCATTAGGAATAATATAACCGCAAATCCAGTCATCACTAAGCGACCTTGGAACTCAAAGATAAAACAGTTGCGAACAACTAATATAATTAACATCAGTTGCAACAGCCGAATGTGTCCCACCATGGACGCTAATAGAATTACCCCAATTTCGGCGGCAGTGTAAAGTATCTTATAAATAGGCTGATTTGTTGGTAATCTCAATCCCATTAACCCAAATACTCCCAGGCAAACTAAATTGAGTAGTGGCGACCTAGGTAGCGGGGGAAAAGGAAGTTTTAGTAATTCCACCAAAGCGGTAATGATCAGCAGTATCCACTCCAGGTAGAGCAAAAATCGAATTGGGTGGTTAGTAATTTGAATAGGATGGCGCATTCACAATTGTTGTAAACAACCAATAACAAACAACCAACAACCTTAATCCATGTGTCAAAGGTAAAGCAAGACCCATTGGTCATATCTAGCCTAGGACTAAAGTCCTAGAGGAATTCAGGTCTTTTGCCTCATGTGGTTTCACCCTAGCCCTTTTTAGGATAGAGACATCAAACAGAAATCAGCTCACGTCAAAACAGTTAAAAATAAAAACAAGTGAACATCATGAACATCAAGCCCTTTTCTCTACTTGCAGGTATCGCAGCAATTACCCTCACTAGTTTTCCCATGGCAGTTAACGCCGAAGAAATGCCTCCATTTTTCTCCAAACTTAACATCACTGACCAGCAAAAAGAGCAGTTTGAAAACATCCGTAACAATACTGAAGCTAAAATTGAGGATATTCTCACTCCGGAGCAACAACGGCGGTTCCAAACTATAAAAACACTGCGCCGTCAACTCCGAGAAGCAAGGGAGGGTATGAATCTCTCTCAAGAGCAGCGAGACCAAATGCGCGAGATTCGCAAGTCAGCACGAGAAGAGATGAGGGGTATTCTCACCGAGGAACAGCGCCAACAAATTCGTCAAGAAATGCGCTCACGTCGAGGTAAGCGCGGATTTGGAAGGTGATTTTTCTAGGACTAGATTATCTCTTGGAATACAAATTACCAACTCTCTCGATCTAACTTGTTAATTGTCAATTGTTAATTTCAAAACCATTAACAATTGACAAGTTTTCTTGTAAGCATTCAGCTATCAGCCGTGAGCCTTTGGCTCACGCTTCGCGAACAGCCGTCAGCACTGATCCTGCTCTGGCGGACAAAGCAAGTTCCGCAGTTCTTCGGGAATCTCCTCAAAATGCTCCAACAAAAAATCCATCAGAGCCAGATGACGCAAGTCCGATGGTTGAGGCCGCAGATAATTACGACCCCGGCTAAACCAGCGCCCCACTGTCGCCACCGAACGGGAGCAAATCATGGCCATCATTGAGTGAGTGACTGGCCATTTGCTGTAGAATTGCCTTGGTGTCATCCCGAGTTGACAGGAGCTGTATTGTTTAATTAGCTCTTGCTTGGCCTGAGTTAAAGAAGAATCAGGTTTGCTCATGATGCTACCTCCAGCGCTAAAGAAACCAAATTGTTTTCCCAGGCTATATCTGTTACTGTCCAAAGGGCACTTGGAGATTCAGAATCCAGCACAATCAGATAGCACCACATCCAGCAACAACAATGATTTGCCCAGCTGTAGAATTTGCCAATAACGATACCGAAGTCAGTATCACTGTCAGCTAGGGGTTTCCAATAGATCCGTTCGCCAATATCAAAACAGGAAGCACGAGCATGATCCCTAAACTCTTCTGGCAGTGCTGTTGACTTTGGCAACTGCTTGAGTGTTAGAGTAACTAGGTCACTGAGGATGTCTCCTTGGTGATGTTGAAAACCATGGAAATAGGGAGCTAGCCAGCTAGGGTTGAGACTGGTAGTGAGTTGCTGAATTAGTACTGCAGCAATGGCATCAGCTTCAATGGGCTGGATCGGGAGCCGGGTATGGAAGCCAGTTTCACTGCAATCCCTGAGCTTCGCGAGTAATTCAGTGATGCCAAAATCCCTAAGAGCTTGCTGATATCCATCGACCTGGGCTTTGGCACAGCTTTGGTTGTGTGTCTGTGGATCTTTGTTTAGATTATTTGTCATTATATAAATGGCCTTCTTGATTGCAAGAGCCAGTGGCAGACCTTGCCGGGCAAAGCTATGGGTCTGCCATCTCGCTCCCGGTTGGTTACGGCTCGTCTCGGTGGACTTGCTGTATCAACCTATTTATGATATTATGATAAGTTTAACCATTTGTCAAGTGGTTGGATAAATTTACTATAGCGCCACCCATTTAAATTATCGGTGCGCCAATGCAATAGTTTTTTGGAAACTTGGAACTAGGGTAATGGCTGGAATGCGAGCACTGCTACGACCTAGTCATTAATAGGATTAGCCAAACCTATCGCTAACCACTGAACTTATTGCTGCGCTAATGCAATAGTTTTTTGGAAACCTGGAACTGAGGTGAGTTCAAATCATGCGATCGCACTATATAGCACTACGCATTAAGCTTAGGACATTCCTAAACTCAGCAAACTTAGTCATAGCTTACTTCTGACTTCTGACTTCTAACTTCTGACTTGCGCGTAGCGCTATACAGAATTTTTTCCCTATTCCCAGATCCGCTGTTCCCTCCTCACCCAATTGAAAACACACCTAGTAATTAATACTTAAAATGTCATCCCTTGCATCTTCCCCAAAATTCTGTTAAAATAACAGTATCGTTAACGCAATGGTTAACTAGCCATGATGATTTCCACCGCACAAGCCGCCGATTTACTAGGTGTTTCCGCCACTCGCGTTCGTTACCTTCTGAGCAAAGGCAGAGTTAAAGGAGCCTATAAAGTGGGTAGAACTTGGGTGATTCCTCTGTTTGATGGCATGCCAGTAGTCACTCCCGGCACTCGCGGTCCAAAGCGGAACTGGTCAAAGCGCAGAGAGTACACTAAAGCTGTGATTCATGTTAACCAGAGGGTAATTCGCAACAATCTCAAGACAGGGGAGCGCAACCCTGTGATTACCGTCAAACGAGGCTCTAAAAACACTTATGGTCATACCGTGGAAGTCAATGGACCATGTCGAGTCATGTATCGCCCCGATGATCCCCTTAAATGTGGAGCAAGGGTGTGGATTGAGACTATCTCTGATTTTAAAGTAATTTGATCTATACAAACATCATCACTGCTATTCTAAAGACTAATGGAAAGACCAGGGAAGTCGAAAGAGTATAGGTGATCGTATGAAACGCTTTTATTTATATTCAAGTTTGTTGGTTGCTAGCTTCTTTCTACTATTGCTTGGGGAGGAGGGATTAGCACTTATTGTCAAAACCAATCGTCGATTGTCAGGTTTTTCCGTAGATAGCCGCAACTATATTTATCTCGAAAGTGCTAGAAACCATGTCACAAAGGTTCCTACCGCCAAAATCCAAATTTTCGATGTAGCCACTAACGCTTGTGTCAAGAAGGGTTGTCTAGAAACTAACTATAACTACTCGGATTCCAATCTCACTCCTAAAGACGCTGAAGAGAGTTTACTCAGGAAAACCCAAAGAATAAGACAGAGCTTAGGACTCAATCAACTAAAAGTAGGACTAAAACTGCCAATTATTGAGCGTTCCATTCAACCCAATGGCACTGAAACCGTTAAGGTTTTGGTGGATAAAGAAAAAGACCCACTAGAGATTCGTTTAGAACAAATTTATATTCCCTCAGTTTTGTCTGGAGGAATGTCTAATATAGACCGGGCTTCAATGCAGCTAGTCATTAATTACAATTATCGCCAACTCACCCTAGGTAAACTAAACAATTACCGTGAAGCTATCAGGAAATATTCGATCAGAGAAGTTCGCTTATCCCCCAATAGACAGCACATAGTTGTACTGATCAATCTCCACCAAGCCACCTATAACGCTGACTTTCAGACAACCTTCATTCAGAGTTTTCCCATCTAAACTACTTTAGCCAATAGCCATGCATGCCTTTTGCCTTGCTGTGTAAGCATTCAGCTATCAGCTATCAGCTATCAGCTATCAGCTAATGCGCTACGCGCACGCGTGCGCGTTCAGCTTATGGGCTATGCACATGCTTATTGATGAGGAAAGCATTTGAATAAAACAGGTAAGCATTAGAATAATGCTGAGTTAAGTCGGCTGACGGCACCTCAAGTAGCGTGAGCTTTTAGCTCACGGCTGACGGCTGAATGCTTGCCTTGCTATGATGCATTTTTAATGGACAACAGCTTATACCAAGTTGCGCTCAAACGTACAACTTTCTCTTCCCCCAATCTCCCAATTTCCCCATCTCCCCATCTCCCCATCTCCCCATCTCCCCATCTCCCCATCTCCCCATCTCCCCATCTCCCCATCTCCCTATCCAACCAATCTACTATCTTTGAATGCAACTCGGTATTAGTTGTGAAGCGTGCCATCAGGCATAATTGCCCCACTGATAAAGCTATTGCTCAAATCAACATCACTCAGGTCTACGCCAGTCAGTTTAGCATCCTTAAGTTGTGCCCCATGGAGATTAGCACCACTTAGGGTTGCCTTGGTTAAGTCAGCACCAATTAAATTTGCCCCTAACAGATAAGCACCTGTCAAATTAGCCCCTGCCAAGTTTGCCTGACTGAGGTTTGCCCCCCAAAGGTCAGCTTGACTGAGATTAGCCCCACTTAGATCAGCTTGACTTAGGTCAACTCCTCCTAAATTGGCTCCACTCAAATCTCGCCCTGACAGGGAAGCAAGAGGCACAATGCAATATGCTCCCAACTTCCTAGGGTCAAACCCTTCCGGAAATTGAGTAGTGTTGTTATAAAGCGATCGCTCAAATTTAGCATCTTCGAGATTAGCACTGCGCAGATCGGCACCAAGCAAATTGACCTTACTAAAGTTAGCTCCCCCCAGATCAGTCCCACTGAACTCTTGATCTGAAAATGATACACCGGGGGCAATTAAGTACGCTCCGTGTTGGCTGGGGTCAAACCCTTCCGGAAATCGAGTGGCTTCGTCGTAGAGTGCTCCAAGCAAATTGACCCCCTCCAGGTTAACCGAGAAAAGATCTGCCCCGAACAGGCTAACTTTACTCAAATCTGCCATACTCAAGTCAGCTCCTCTGAGGTCAGCTCCCTGAAGATTTAGCCCACACAGAGACACATCGGGAGCAATTAGATATGCGCCATGGGCTGTGGGGTCAAAATCTTCAGGAAATTTAGTCTCTTGGTTATAAATTGCTCCTTTGAGGTTAACCCCTTCGAGATTAGTGGCGGACAGATCTACTCCAAACAAGTGAACTCTGCTTAAATCTGCTCCCCTGAAATCCGCGCCACTAACTAAGCTTAACCATAAGTCCGCTCCCCGCAAATCCGCTTCCTGTAGATCGGCTTCTCGTAGATCCGCTTCCCAGAATTGAACTCCTCTTAAATTGGCTTTCCTTAAATTAGCTCTGAGCAAAGATATACCGAAAAAGTGACCCTGACTTAGGTCAACTTGGGATAAGTCTGCTTCACTTAAATCCACGCCACTGAGGTTTGACTGACTCAGGTTAGCCTTTGCTAGAGATACACCAGGAGCAATTAAATGTCCTCCTGCCTTCACTGGGTCAAAATCTTCAGGAAACTGAGTGCTTTCGTCGTAGAGTATAGCGCTCAGGGTTGCATTTAGAAGCTTAGCATCCTTCAGGTTTGCCCCCATCAGATTGGAGCGGCTCAAATTAGCTCCTGTTAGGTCAACATCCTGCAACTCAGTCCTAATTAAGCAAGCTTGATTAAGATTAGCTTGTTTGAGATCAGCACCTTTGAGGTTAGTTTTCCAGAGGTCAGCTCTGGTCAAATTCGCACCCTTTAAATTGGTATCACTGAGATCTACCCCACTCAAGTTAGCTTCCGTTAGTAAAGCCTCCGGCGCAATTAAATAAGCTCCTGCCTTGGCAGGGTCGAAATTGGGGGGAAACTTAGTGGAAAAATTGTATAGTGTAGTATCGAAGTTAGTTAAGTGTAGAATAGCATCGCTCAAGTCTGCCTCACCCAGATTAGCACCACATAAAACAGCTTGACTTAAGTTGGCTTCTCTCAAATTAGCTCCCCAGAGATCAGCGCTACTGAGATTAGTCCCAGTAAGAATTGCCTGACTGAGGTCGGCTCGCCATAAAATTACCCGTTCCAGGTTTACCTGGCTGAGGTTGACTTGACTTAAGTCAGCTCCACTAAAATCTCTTTCCCCAAGGGAATATTGTGACTGAATTTCATCAGTATTCATGTATCGTTCGTTAGTTTTAATTTAAAAATCATCAAAATTAATTATTAGATAATACCTCCGGTTCCCAATTCCAAATTACATACCCTTTATCGATATGAGTAATTACTATTTTATCGAGCTGATCAGCTACCTTAGACAAAATAGCGATAAGTTGTTCTTG
The DNA here is from genome assembly GCF_010672005.1 of Moorena sp. SIO4A5. Lineage (NCBI taxonomy): Bacteria > Bacillati > Cyanobacteriota > Cyanophyceae > Coleofasciculales > Coleofasciculaceae > Moorena > Moorena sp. SIO4A5. The sequence goes on from NZ_JAAHHZ010000047.1 coordinate 34,006, forward strand.
AGTTTTTTCTAATCGTAAAAAACTGTAGTATTGACCATCAACGTTAATGGCTAATAAGCGTCTGCTTAAATGAGGTACGTTAATCCAGCAGATTTGGTAATCCTGACGGGATTTAATAATATGACTGGAGGATAATTCCAAATCCTGAAGGAGAGCAAGAGCAGGAACAGGGGAAGACCTCAGTTGAACTGAATTATTGTTTTGGGATTCAGGGTAAAACTTAAGTTGGTTGACATTTACAGCCATCCCTGTAGTTTGAGCTATTCTATTGCGTTTAAACTCAATAACATTATTGCTATCAACAACACCATGGGGTTGTTGAACAGCAAACGATTGAGTGTTAGGAGGAGTTAGTCCTCGATACCGAAGCAAATCATCCTTCTGGGTAAGAGCTATTGCAGAAACATCCGGTTGGTATTCTGGTTCCGATTCGCCTTGGTTGAGGGATTCGATCTCCTGGAGGAGTTGTCTCTTTTTTTCTCTGACTGATGCTTGGTATTTTTGCCATTGCCTTCCCACTTCAACAGTGCCAAGACCAGCTAACACACTCACTAGGATGGCAACGCCAAGATAAGGAATTGCTAAATCCTTATGGTCTTCATGGAAGATGGGTTGAACTTCGAGGCTGAAAAACGGTTTGACTCCAACTTCTATTGGTTTTGATTTGTTGAAAACAAACGGTAAGGTCAAACTGGAAAATATAGTGCTGGAGATAACTACAGCTGGTAATAAGATATTAATTAAGGGATAATTGGTCATCGGTCATCTTCAACCGCTGCAAGCAAGAAATTGGGTAAAGCGATGCAGCATAGCTATTGGGGTAAATCCCCATGAGCAACTGCATCAGGAGATGAAGCTTGAATCTCCAACAAATGGAGCTTGACTCAAGCTTGACTATGGTGATCGGTTAAATTCCGGTAGTCTTGCTGCTTACTGAAGAGGGCGGCTATGTTGCTAGCAAATCGCCTCAAAGCAGGTGATTAAATCGGGATATAATAATAAGTTGGTTATTATATCATTTAATACAAATTATGGTATATGGGGTCAGACCCACCATTAATTTTAGCAGCGGTCTCTTATAATATGTCAATTTAATTGACAATTTAATATATCTTAATATTTTAAGTCCAGAGCAAGAGTACTCAGCTTACGCCCTACACACACTGCTCTTGCCAGCACTGACCAGGGCATTGCTGACTATCGTTTGGGATATCAAGTAGAGTTGGGTCAGTTACCAATTACCCATGACCCATGACCAATTACCTATTACCCTTAATCATTCCACAATTGGGGAACGCTTTATTTTGCTCTAATTCTTTGCAAAACAGTAATGCCTAACAGCAAAATGATACCCCCTGTCGTGGCATAAATCACCCGAGGAGTCATCTCTTGCAGTTTCATGGCTAGCCAGTTAGACACTAAGGTAATGCCCCAAAGGATAAGGGCGACATAGCGCTGGGAGAAACCAAAGGCTAGCAAGCGGTGATGTAGGTGGTCCTTACCTGGGGTAGTTAAAGGGTTTTTACCATTGATCAACCGCCGCACAAATACCTGAGTAGTATCTAGGACTGGCAATAGCAAAAATACTACTGGGGGGACTAGGGCAAATACCGTAGTCACTTTTAAAGACCCTAAAATGCTGCTGGCAGCTAGTACATAGCCGAAGAAGTACGCACCTGCATCTCCCATAATAATGTGGGAAGGATGGAAGTTATGGCGCAAAAATCCCAGAGCTGACCCCCCTAGAGCTGCCAGCAGCAACGTTGCTGCCGCACGACTGGGAAACTGAGCTGAAACCGCTAACAGGCTCATAGCAGTAATAAAGCTGACGCCTGCTGCTAAACCATCCATCCCATCCATAAGGTTAATGGCATTAGTAATACCCACAACCCATAGAACCGTAAGTAACATGGAGAGTTGGACATCAATCGGAGTCCCGAAGGTAGCTTTAATCCCGGCACCACTAGCCACTAACAACAGGGCAGCAATAATTTGAACCGACAAGCGTACATAGGCAGGCAAACCAAATTGATCATCAATAAAGCCTACCAGTACCAGAACCGAGCCCCCCAGGAGAATAGTCAGCACTTGAGCTAACACCCCTTCGATGACAATCGGTCTCAGGAGGGTAGCTAGTACCAGTGCAGCTACCACTCCGGTATAGATAGCTAAGCCTCCTGCATTGGGTAAGGGTTCTTGGTTAAGCCGTCGCGCATTGGGTTGGTCAGCCCAACCAACCTCCAGGGCAAATGAGCGTAAAGTTGGCATCAAGCATCTAGTCACTGCCCATGCCAATCCGAAAGTTAATATGACTGCCAGCCAGCCACTTCCCCTAGGGTTGGCAATTCCGAGGGACTGTAGGAAGCTGTACACATCTATCTCCCAAGTCACGTCCACACTGCAAAATTGTAATCGCTATGGATAATATTAAGCTCATCTTGTAAATAAGGTACATGGGTAGAAGCACATCAGCAGGAAAAAGCGATTAGCACTTAGGGGTTAGGAGGCTTTAGGGGTTTGGATTTTCCTCCTGAACTAACTCAATGTACTGACTATCGATCAGAAATGCTCCTCTAGAAAAGCGAACGCCCCAGTATCCTCCTGGACGTCGGTCGAGGATTACTCCCTCTTCCCCAACTTTAATCACATCAGGAGGTCGCAGCATTGGCATTGGTTCAGCAGTTTTGACGTAGCGTGGTAATGTAATTACTCTTACGCGATCGCCAACGTTAAAGTCTTGAGACATTGGTCAGTCAAAAAAGGTTATGGGCTTGGAGGTTGAAGGTTATGGGGTTGAAGGTTGTTCGCGAAGCGTGGCCAATAGGCCAAGGTTAACAGGTTGAAGGTTATGGGGTTTAAGGTTATGGGGTTTAAGGTTGTTCGCGAAGCGTGGCCAATAGGCCAAGGTTATGGGGTTTAAGGTTGTTCGCGAAGCGTGGCCAATAGGCCAAGGTTATGGGCTTGGAGGTTGAAGGTTGAAGGTTATGGGGTTGTTCGCCTTTGGCGTTCAGTGTAGGGTAGGTTCTTGGGTTGAATGTTGTTCTTGCCCAGGGGTCCCTTGTAGTATAGGTTGGAAGTTGTCTGGATTAACCTTAAACCTTCAACCTTCAACCTTCAACCTTCAACCTGTTAACCTTCAACCTGTTAACCTTCAACCTGTTAACCTTCAACCGGCCAACCCTAGGGTGCTTGCCAAATACGCTGGTGGTATTTTTCCAAATCTTGATAGGGATCTGGGGTATTGTGATTAGGCTGGTGAGAGTGGTGCTGGTGATGGTCATGCCCGTGGTGATGGTGGTGGGAGTGTCCGTTGTGAGCACCATTATCAATGGCTGCTAACCGGAACTTACACATCTCACAATTCATCTGCACTTGCCCCAACTGTGCCTCGATTTCTCGGTCCCTGAGCACAGATAGCAGCTGAGGCTGAATTCCCATTTCTGGTAAACAGGTCAAGGGAATCTCTGGATAAAGTTTCTGCTGCTGAGCTGTGATATCAAAAATCTTTTTTACTAAAGCCCCGGTAAATAGGAAGTAAGGAAGTACTATAATATGCTTAGGTTGGTATAGTCGGGCGCGACGGAAGCCTTCTTCTAACCGAGGATGGGTAATGCCAATAAAGCAGGTTTCCACAGTTTTATAGCCACTGCCTTCCCAGAGCATGCGAGCCATTTTGTAAACATCACCATTAGCATCAGGGTCACTAGACCCACGACCAACAAATAGAAGTACTGTGTCCTTTCTTAAGGCTAGAGGTTGTTTTGTTGAAGGTTCTAGATTGGACGCTTCCCCCTTCAACTGGCTAACGGCTAACTCTGGTTGGGGTTGGTCAAGTTTGGCAAGCCGTTGCCGCCATAAATCCAGAATTCCAGTAGTAATTCCAAAATGACGCCCGTAGTGAAACTTGACTTGGGGATATTTTGCCCTGGCCCGGTCTAACTCGTTAGTAACATCAAATTTATTGTGGCGAGCTGCAAACAGTAAAATCGGTAATACAGTTAGTTCCGTATAACCCTGCTGAACACAACTCTCTACTCCCTCTTGAATAGTTGGACCAGTCAGTTCTAAAAAACAAGGTACTACTGGTCGAGAATGGTTCAAGGTTTGATAGCTGTGGGCAAAATCTAGGAAAGTCTGACGCCCATCGGGGTCTCTAGTGCCGTGACCAACCATTAATAACGGGCGTTTTAGCGGTAGGGGAGATAGGGACAATGACTCATCTGTGACATCGATCTTCATACTTCATCCTTGATCATTCATAGGTCATACTTCTAGGTAATACTTACATAGTTAACTAACTTATTAAATACTTAATTTCCTCAAGGGCATTTTACTGGTAGGGAAGGTAAGGACAATAACTCAGGGGTAGCATCGATCTTGCTCCTGAATACTTCTATTATTAATACCTCATTTGTATAATGGCTTAATCTCTTGATTACCGACCCTTTACCTTATTGCCTTAAGGTAGGGAAAGTATCCACGCCTTGTTGCCCCTATGCACCAATTTTCGAGAGCAATTCTAGAGAGAAAGCAGCAAGAGCCAAAGGTTAAACGCCGATTGCATTTCTACGCTAGGGGTGAGCAGATCCCTCTAGTAGCACAGGGTGTTTGGGAGGTAGACGAGGGCCGAGTCCAGCTGAGTACCCTTTCCCCAGAAGGGGAGGAGATATGGTTGGGTTGGGCAGAGTCTTCTGCATTCTTTGGTAATTGGTTTTCTGTCCTGTCAAGTTATCAGGCAATCGCCCTAACTGATGTCCGTCTCAAATGGTATTCTTTAGCTGAAATCAACAATTCTCCCTATATAGCTCAGACTATATTACCCCAACTAGTGCGTCGGATGCGACAGACAGAGATCCTGTTAGCAATCTCGGGTCAGCGCCGGGTTGAGGTACGCTTACAACATTTACTATTGCTATTAAAACGGGAAGTTGGTGAGCCAGTACCAGAAGGGATTCGGATTGGCATGCGTCTTACTCATCAGGATTTAGCCAATGCAATTGGAACGACGCGGGTTACAGTTACCCGACTGCTCACCAAGTTCAAGAATGAGGGAGCCATTACTGTTGATAGCGTTCGCCACATTATCCTAAAGCACGACAGCTTTACAAATGTGGCAGATTGGTGATACGATTCTCAGACTAACAGATATCTTGGGCTGAAACCAGAAAAGCGCGCCATAAAGTAAGTTAGCTATTCGGCTTATATTTTAGTTGCAGCCCCGATTAATTCCCCAAACCCACTCCCTAGGGGAGAGCGTCAATGTTCGCTAGTTCAGCCCATCTATCTGGAATGCTGATCACTTGTGTTCTTCAGGAGTAAGAGGCCTGTCTCTCGAAGCGATTTCAATTCCACCAGCAAACGGTCAACGACCAGCACGATTGGTCGTAGCGTTACACGGTTGGGGTGCTAATGCTCAAGCTGTGGCATCTCTAGTGCCATCGTTAAACTTGCCCAACACCCAATTTTTAATTCCCGATGCTCCTTTTAGTCACCCTCAGGTAACTGGTGGCAGAATGTGGTACGACTTGGCAAGAGACGACTATCGGGGATTAGAAGAAAGCGAAGAGCGCTTGAGCTACTGGCTCAATTCTCTCCAAGGTTTTACAGGTATTCCCCTGTCCTCCACAATTTTGTGTGGCTTTTCTCAAGGTGGGGCAATGGCTCTAGATGTAGGGTTAACCTTACCCCTGGCAGGTTTAGCCTCCTTGAGTGGCTATATGCATCGAACCCCTCAAAAGGTTGATTCATCGTTGCAGTCCATTTTAATTGTGCATGGTAGACAAGATACGGTTGTTCCTTTAAGTGCTGCTCACCGGTTACGAGATTATTTGCTCAACTTGGGAGCAGCAGTGCAGTACAGAGAATTAGATATGGGTCATGAGATTTCATCAGAGCTTTTAGAATTGCTCCGGGAATTTATTTTATTCAATAGATAGTCAAAAGAGATGGTCAATATCCTAACTTCTCTGGAATCCCTTTAAAATAGAAATAAAATTATTCCCTCCTTGGTCTGATCAGTAATTCAGAGGCACAATAGTGGTGCTCAAACCATAACTACTGAGTAATTTAAGAACCCGATCAATATTTTCGAGGGTTGTGAACAATCCCGCTTGCATCACAGTTCTTCCTTCAAAGGAGGTCAGGAAAGAATCGGGAATTAGCGATCGCATTAAATTTTGTTGCTGCTCACTCTCAGCATTTACCAAAATCCGGTAACCCCGACTGGGTAGAGCTGAAGTCGGATTATTCCCTTGAGGTCCCCTTTGTTCAGAGTTTGATTGGGTACTTGTAGAAAACACTGGAATTGAGCTACCTGAATTAGAGCTAGCACTAGTATTTCGATTACTAGTATTTTGATTAACCGGTGTACTGATCTGACTAGACATTGACACCATAACGTCCAGGTCCTCAGTCGAGGGTTCTTCTGGTGTCGGTTTTGACCTGTCACTTGACGCATCAATCACTTCCTGTGACGGTGAAGCCGGAGTAAAACTGCTAGAATCCTCTCCTGGTTTGGGTGGTGATGTTGGTTCCTCAAAAGATGACTGCTCCTGATTTTGAATAACTTTCAGAGTCAGGGGTGTCAGGGGTTCAGAATGTGAACGTTGAGTGCTAGCATCAGAAGGCTGTTGAGTTTGAGAGGTTTCCTGACTTTCAGTTTGAGACCTTGCTGCTGGTCTAGAAGATTCAGTACTTGCAGAATTATTTAGTCCTGCGTCTTTGCCGATGTTATCAGTCGAGGTAGATGGCTGAGGCTCCAAACTTGATGGAACAGGAAATGAAGCTGCTGAGACCTCAGCAGATGTCGATTCCTTTGTCGGTTCCTTCTCGGCAGGCGGTTGGGATGGGACGACTTGGCTGGGGGTGGTGGGATTCTCCTGAGAATTAGGCGTAGTCTTCTGTGAGTGATTAGAGTTTTCTGCCATGACAACGGCTTGGTTGTCAGAAGCATCAGGTGTACTAGCTGGTTTACTAACAGCTGGTTTACTAACAGCTGGTGTTTCAACCTCCGACTCTTGAATGATATCCTTTTCAGTCTCCCCTGAATTAACCTCACTGTTAGTTTCCTCTTCTAGCTGATTACCAAAAGCAATCAGAGTAGGCTCAGACTCCTGATTGTTAATGTCAAACCGCCTATTACCTCGAAATATATTGTTTGATTTATTGTTTAATGTATTGTTTGTTGATTCTGTTGAATTTCCCCAATCCGGATTAGCTCCGACCTTGAGGACTAATCCATCCAGTTGGGAATTTTCAATCAGGTTATTCTGGAAAAATGGTTGAGCATTGGTTTCAACCACTACCCCATTTTTATTGCCAGTGATGCGATTATTAACGATATGGGGTGCAACGTTTTCGGCAATCAGAATTCCTAAGTCATTATTTTCAAATACATTGTCATCCACTTGAGTGTTTGAGGTTCCGTAAATGCTGAGCCCATTTCCTTTATTCTTGTAGAAGTAGTTACTGCGAATTGTTGGTGTACTATTTCCCTCCACAGCAATCCCGCTTTTGCTATTCCCAGTTAAGGTATTGTCTTCCACTAAAACCGAACCGACTTCCAGCCACAAACCATAACCTTCTGGATTAGTATTGTTAAGGGTTACGCCAGAAATAATCGTTTGGTCAGCACCTACGATTAGGACATCGTGACTAGCAGCCGTGGCACTAACAAAGGTACCACCGCCGCGAATCACCACATCGTGACCTCTAGTGCGGGGGTTGCCCTGTAGCTTGATACCGGGTTTCAGAAGTAGGGGGAAGGTTTCACCCATTTCACTGCTGTAGATACCCCTAGAGAGTACAATCACAGTATTGGTCTGGGCAGCTTGTAGCGCCTGAGTGATAGTTTTCAACGGTGAATCCTGGGTGCCATCACCACTACTGTCGTTTCCGGTAACTGGGTTTACAAACAAAAATTTGCTTTCTATGGTATAATCCATTTTGATTCCCCGATCATCCTGAGTTGATTGGGCTAAAGCTGTGGTTCCTCCTAATCCTAGTGGCACCATTTTTGAAGGGATAACTTGGCTGAAGATGCTAAAGGTTAATCCCAGCAAAATCGTTGTTACTGGTAACCCAAGATCAAAGGGTCTAGGCTGATGTTGGTGATGTTGGTGATGGCAGTGGGAATGATTGGCCTTGGGCCACGCTACGGGATTGGCCTTGGGCCACGCTAAGCGAAGGTAAATAGTTAATTCTATAGTGTTAATTATGATCAAACTCATGGCTGTTCTCCTTTAGTCCAATGTTCATGGAATTTGACATAAAAGTTGAGTTGAATGTCAAGCTTGATCGTATCCATAAACTAGGATAGTTGTAATCTATTTGTAATCATTTATCACTTGAAATGTGTCCGTTGCTAAAGGTTACTGACCACAGAAACAAGCTTTCCATCCACTGTTAGGATAGATAATAATGGAGTAGTTAGTAATGGAAGAGCAAGACAGCGGCATTATGGTTCAAAAAGCGGCGATTTGCCGAATTTTGGATGCAAATTTAGACCGAGCTAGAGAAGGCTTGCGAATTATTGAGGAGTGGTGCCGCTTTGGTCTCAACAGCGCCCAGATGGCTGGGGAGTGCAAGGAAATGCGCCAGGAATTAGCCCGTTGGCACAGCTCGGAAATCAGGATCTTCCGAGATACCTCAGGGGATCCAGGGACTGGACTAACTCATCCCCAGGAAGAACGACGTTCCAGCATTCAGCAGCTTTTACAGGCTAATTTGTGTCGGGTGCAAGAAGCACTACGGGTGTTGGAAGAATATGGTAAACTATACGACGCTCAGATGGGGATCGCCTTTAAGCAGATGCGCTATCGGGTTTACAGCCTAGAAAGCAATTTACTGGGATATCAGCGTCATCAGTTGCTAGAGCGATCGCATCTCTACTTGATTACATCCTTATCAGACCAGTGGTTTGCCAAGGTAGAGGCTGCCCTCCAAGGTGGACTAACCTTGGTACAGTACCGGGAAAAACAAGCAGATGATGGGGACAAACTAGCTGATGCTCAGAAATTGTGCCAGCTGTGCCATCACTATGGTGCTTTGTTTATTATGAATGACCGGGTGGATTTAGCTCTGGCAGTGGAGGCTGATGGGGTTCATATCGGACAACAAGATGTACCAATTTCCTTAGCACGGCAGCTACTGGGCTCCCAGCGTATTATTGGTTGCTCGACTACTAACCCTGATGAACTACACCGGGCAATTGCTGAAGGCGCAGATTATATCGGTGTTGGACCGGTTTATGAAACCCCTACTAAACCCAATAAGCAAGCAGCTGGTTTGGATTATGTCAAGTATGCTAAAGAGCATGCTACAATTCCATGGTTTGCAATTGGGGGAATTGATCCAAACAATTTAAACTATGTCTTGGATGCAGGAGCTCAACGAGTGGCGGTTGTGCGGGGGATCATGGAGGCGGAACAACCGACTCTAGTTACTCAATATTTTCTGTCCCAGCTCAAACGAGAGCACACTCTTCGATCTCTTGAAGCTGGGGTTTCTAAACCCTAATGTCCTAAAACTAGATAATAGTTAGACATGTTAGGTAATAAGTAATAGTGACTAATTTTGAATAGCTTGCTGGTAAATATTAGCTGATGATATCTAACAACACAACTCAAATTACCCTTGAAGTTAATGGTGAATCCCGGACCTGCTCTTGTGACACTAAACTACCCCAGCTATTAGAACAGCTAGGCTTAAATCCGCGCCTGGTGGCGGTAGAATACAATGGTGAAATTCTCCATCGGCAGTTTTGGAACCAGACTCAAATGCAGGAGGGAGACCAGCTGGAAATTGTCACAATTGTTGGCGGCGGTTGACTTTAAAGGAGATATTTTAAAATCTCCCCATCAATCTTCTTGATCATGGGTATTCAACTGGACTTGATATCACCAAAGCCAAGGTTAAAACACAGTCAAACACAAATTAGCTCAGGAGTTAAACCTAGATTGTTGCATAACTGTCGAATCTCTTCTTCATAGATAGGGTTCATCACAATAACCAGATCAGGTTGGTAATCCTGGAGAAATTCTGGTGGAACAATTTCCTGTCCTGTTCCAGCAACGTACTTCCCCTGTTTGCGGGGATTGAGATCTACGATGTCATCAATCACATCTTGGCACTTGAGCAGATTCAAAAAAGTAACCCCTTTTGAGCCAGCACCCCATGCTACGGCTTTTTTATCAGTTTGAGCGATGGTTGTCAGTTTGTGCTGCCAGCTTTCTAACTTCTCCTGAAACCTAGCGGTAAAGCTGGCAATATCGCGAGTCAATACCTCGATTTCATCCGGTTTTCCATAGCTGTTCGGGATTTCCCCATGCACTGGCTTTGCTTCCAGGCACAGGAACTGACCACCAAACGCCTCCTTGATTTCACTAACTTGAAACCCAGCATTGACAAAAGCTTGCCCTAGAGAAGTGGGGGCGAAATAGCAGCAGTGTTCATAGATAATGTCCCACACTGCTAAATGGCGAAAGGTATCTAAGGCGTTGGGGACTTCAAACAAAACAATGGTATTAAGGCGAGAACCGATCGCCTGTCGTAGTGGCTTGAGCAAATCTGCGGGATTGGAAATGTGCTCTAGGGTGTGCCGACAACAAATTAGATCGGCTTGATACTCTTGGTAAAGCTGTGAATAGAAATCTTGAACAAACTTGACTTGAGTCTGGAGTTGTTGATGCTCTGACCTAGGAACATAGCTGGGGTCAAAACCTACTCCTCGGTTATTACCTAGTTCACACAGACTTATCAGAAAATCCCCTTTGCCACAACCAATTTCAATAATGTCTTTATTGTAGAGATGGTGGCGCTTCACTAATCCAGCGGCAAGGGATTGGGCATAGTCCTGAAATCGGGCAGAGTAATGTAAGGAGTTTTCATAGTCCTGGGAATAACCTAATTTAGTAGGGTCAAACGCTAGGTTGCTAATAAAACCACAGCTAGGACAGAACCCTAGTTTGATATCTCCCTTGGAACAGTTTTGAGCAGTTTGACGCGATCGCCACAGGAGATTACAGTACACTGGCACCGCCAACATTTCAAAAAACACCTCTAAATCGGCAGAGGCACATACAGGACAGTTGTGGTTAGATAAGGTGTTCATTTCAAGTTTTCACTCCATGAGACTAGTACAGGGAAAGTACAAATAATCAGCTATCAGCTGACGGCTGATAGCTGACGGCTGATAGCTTTTAAGGAAACTTGGGTCAGATCACCCTTTCGAGAGTTTTCAGTGTCGGGATCTCACTAGCGATCGCATTACCAATCTCCAAAGAAGCCGTAGCACCAGGAGAGGGAGCGTTACACACATGCATTGCTTTAGGACTATTGACAATTAAAAAATCATCCACCAACTTGCCATCATTTTTTAAGGCTTGAGCTCTGACCCCAGCATGGGTGGGAACTAAGTCATCTGCTTGGATTTCAGGAATCAGCCGTTGCAAACTCTTAACAAAGGCAGCTTTACTGAAGGAGCGGATGATTTCCTGAATTCCTGCGTCTCCATGTTTGACAGCTAGTTTCCAGAAACCGGGATAGGTCATGACCTCCACAAAATCTCGCAGGTCAAAATCAGTCTTTCGATAACCTTCCCGCTTGAAACTGAGTACAGCATTGGGTCCAGCATGGACACTGCCATCAATCATGCGGGTGAAATGAACCCCTAGGAAAGGAAAATTTGGATTAGGAACTGGATAAATTAAGTGCTTGACTAGGTAGCGTTTCTCTGGCTTGAGTTCATAGTACTCACCCCGGAAAGGAACGATTTTAGCTGGAGGCTCAGCATCACCCAACTTAGCAATGCGATCGCTATGTAGTCCAGCACAGTTGATCACAAAGCGAGTGGGATAGTTACCATTGTTGGTTTCCAGCACTAGACCATCCCCAGTTTCCAGGATCTTTTCAACCTTACTATTGAGACGTAAATCCCCTCCCTGGACACGAACCAGTTCAACGTATTTTTCACAGACCTGCTTGTAGTTTACAATCCCAGTCGAATAAACTCGAATTCCAGCTAAACAACGGACATGGGGTTCAATTTCCTTAACCTCTTCACCAGTAATCTTGGCAATCTCTATACCATTTTCCAAACCCCTTTGGTAAAGAGTATCCAGTAATGGTAGTTCTTCTGGTTCAGTTGCTACAATTACTTTGCCACAGATGTCATAATCAATGCCATGCTTTTGGCAGAATGCCACCATCGAGCGATTTCCTTCGTAACAAAATCTAGCCTTGAAACTCCCTGGTTTGTAGTATATTCCAGAATGAATCACACCACTGTTATTGCCAGTTTGGTGAGCCGCCCAACTGCTCTCTTTTTCCAGTACCATAATTTTGGCATCTGGATAACGTTGACCCAATGCCATGGCTGTGGATAAGCCAATGATTCCTCCTCCAATAATCGCCAAGTCGTACATGGTTATTTTTATTACTGAAACTATTAATTTTAACTTTAAATGTTGAATGTTGAATGTTGAATGTTGAATGTTCAAAGTTGAATGTTGAATGTTGAATATTAAAAGTTAACCGTATCCCTGAGAAAGGTATAATAATGGAGAATATAGTGTTTTTTTGTATGGTGAGGTACATTTTGAAGCTAAAAATGTTTTCATTGAGACTTATGGTCTACCTCCTTATTGGAGGATAAACCGCTATAAACAATTAATTAATCATCAAAAAAAATTGGTAAGCCTATTCACTTACCATACTTTTTTTTACCATAAAACTTATTGGTATATTTGCAATTTTGGCCTGAAGGGGCGACCAAATAATAAACAATGACAAATGACAAATACTCTTTCCCCCGCAAGAATCCAATCCTTCGGTTATTGCTAAACTTTGCTGGGTGCTTTCTGATGGAAAAATTTTTTCCAAGTCTGTGCAGAAAAAACATAGTTCCCAAGTACACCTAAACAACTCCAGTAAACAATTTATGAGTCATAAGTCTTTAATTTTTGACTCATGACTCATAACTCATAACTCATGACTGATATTTATAGAGATATTACCTCTGTAGTTACTCCCATCTTATCCAACATTTGCTGAATTTCATGACAATATATCGAATTCATGACAATCACCTGATCAGGTCTGTATTCCTTTAAAAACTCTGGTGCCATAATTTGTTTACCAACGCCAGGGATAAATTTCCCATGACGATGGGGATTAATGTCTACCACGTATTCAATTTTGTCTGTGGTATCAAGAGTGGTTAGAAAAGCCACACATTTGGAACCCGAACCCCAAACTACAACACGCTTGCCTTGAGCATGCATCTGCTCTAAGTGCTGCTTCCAATTCTCCAGCTTCTTGCTAATCTCGTTGGTGAAGTGTTTGACATGCTGGGTCACTTCCTCCAGACTCTCTTCCAGAGGATGTACTTTGTCAGATGGGATGGTGACAGGTCGGGTTTCAATTAACAGATATTGTTCACCATAAGCTCGATACAGGTCAGTCACTTCAAAACCACAGTTGCGGAATAATCGCGCTAGGGATCCAGGGGTGAAATAGGAGCAGTGTTCGTAGTAAATGTCTTCAAAAGCTAAGTCTTTGAGTACTCGTATGGTATCTGGGATCTCAAAGACCACAACAGTATTGAGGCGATCGCCAATGGAGCGGCGCACGGTACTAATAAACTCAGCGGTAGGATAAATATGCTCTAGGGTATGGCGACAACAGATAAAATCACCTACATACTCAGCATAGCGCTCTGAGTAATAGTCTTTAATAAAGGTGACCCGGTCAGCGGCTTCACTTTGAACTCGTCCTACTACAGCAGATGGGTCAATACCAACACCACGATTATTACCTAATTCGCACAGCAGCAAGAGAAAATCTCCTTTGCTACAACCAATCTCTATAATGTCTTTGTCATGAAGGTCGTATTTGTCGATCAGATGATTGGCTAGATCAAGGGCAAACTGATTGAAGGTTGGAGAAAAACTCTGTTGGTCTTCATAATTGGGGGCGTAAGCTGACCACCTGGGGTCAAAGGAAACATTAGTGATAAAGCCGCAGTCTTCACAAAACCCCAAAACCACATCACCGCAAGGGAAGTCTAGAGCTGCTTCCTGGGTTGACATCATTAAGCAACTGTGAACTGGTACGTTGTGTACTTCATAAAATAGGGACAATCCTTGGTGTCCACAGTTGGGACAAATATGTTCTGATAATGAAATCGGTTGTGTGTGAGCAAAATTTTTGGACAATGCTTGTTGTATCATTTTGAGTAACTTTACTCTCTTGCTTGACCGTAAACCATACACTCTAAACAATCTTTGGTTGTGGAATCGGAATAATAAATTTACCTCCTTGTTGTCGATACTCTTCCTGTTGCTGCAAAATCTCATCAGCAAAATTCCAAGCTAGCAGCAAGACATAATCTGGTTTATCCTCTAATAGTTTTGATGGTGGGAAAATCGGTAAATGATTAATGCCCATGTAGCGACCATGTTTGAACGGATTTAAATCGACTACATAATCTACCAAGGTTTTATTAATTCCAAAATAACTTAGCAGAGTAGTTGCTTTAGCTGCTGCTCCATAGGCTGCCACCTTTTTACCCTGTTTCTTCAAATCCCAGAGGATATCTAGTAAAGAAAGCTTAATTTCCTGAACACGGTTAGCAAAATCACGATAGTAATCAATGCGGTCAACTCCCCGCGCTACTTCTTCTGCTAATAGAGATTTTACGGATTCCTTAACCTGTTCCTTAGGCTCCACAAAGAGCCGTAACGAACCTCCATGGATTGGAGTACGTTGGATGTCATTTAGGAATAAACCATGTTTCCTAAACAACCGATCCAAAGCAGTTACTGAAAAATAACATAAGTGCTGATGGTAGATAGTGTCAAATTCACAGTGATCTACCAAGTCAACCACATAGGGGACTTCAATCACTGCTACACCAGTCTCTTTCAGCAGAACCCCAATTCCTGCTACAAAGCCATTCAGATCTGGCACATGAGCCAAGACATTGTTAGCAAGAAAAACATCAGCTTTCCGTCCTTCAGAGTGTAGCTCTATTGCCAAATCTTTGGTAAAGAATGTACAAAGAGTAGGAATACCTGCTTTTTGGGCAGCTTCCGCAGGTCCAGAGGCTGGGTCAATTCCCAGCACCGGAATTCCTTTTTCAACAAAGTTCTTGAGCATATAGCCATCATTACTAGCTGCTTCAATCACTAGACTGTTGCTGTTGAGTTGTCTTGACTCAATGATGGCTTTGGCACTATCTCCAAAGTGTTTTAGCAACGATTTTGATACAGAAGAAAAATAGGGGTAGTCTCGACAAAATAGGATTTCCGGGGGGACACTTTCGGTGATTTGGACTAAACCACTGCTAGGAGAAAACGCCAGATCCAATGGAGCAGTATATTCAGGTTTATCTAACTGGTTTTTAGTAAGTAATCCATCAGCTAATGGGGTGTAACCGAAGGAAATAATTAACTCTAAGTCATCAGTGCTGTTAGCACGGCAAATAGGCATTGAATTAGACATTATTATTTTAAAAAAAATATGACTGTTAATTGTTAACTGTAAACTGTTGGCAATTAACGGTTAATCAGCAACAAAAAAATATTCATAACAATAGCAAAGTAAACTTTTTATTAAAGTCAACTAATTCTCCAGGGTGACTGCAACAAATTTTTCCGCCCTTTTGGTAATTGGTAATTGGTAATTAGAGTAGGATTACCGATTACCGATTACCGATTACCCAACAACTCCTAAACACTCATGGGTTGTATTTTAGGAGATGTAGGTAGCTGGGTACGCCAACGCAGGGTTTGATCTAATCTTCCAGTGCTAAGTAATTGTTTGATGTGAGCAATACGCTGATACCTTGGTCCTTCAAACTCTTCCAAGGTTAAGCCTACAGTTTGATAAGCCTGGTAGAGTTCTTGAGCTCCCCGACGGGCATTCCATTGGGGTTTGAATTCGGGTAATGTCTGAATGATCCTACTACAATCAACGCGATAACAGCGCTTATCCGGTCCAGCATCTTTAGCGTATTCAATTTCGCAGCCTGGGACTGTTTCTTTGACAATTTCGGCTAACTCTCGAATGCGATAGTTGTCCTCATTCCGTCCCACATTAAACGCTTGATTGTGTACCACCTCACGAGGTGCTTCCAACACTGCAATAAAAGCTTGAGAAATATCTTCAATATGGACAATGGGACGCCAAGGGGTGCCATCGCTCTTGATATACACTTGACCCGTGGTAAATGCCCAAGCCACCAAGTTATTGAGTACTAAATCAAAGCGCAAACGCGGCGAAACACCGTAAGCCGTAGCATTCCGCAGAAAGGTAGGACTAAAGTTATCGTCCGCTAACTGAGTAACATCTTGCTCGACACGAACTTTAGAAATGCCGTAAGGAGTGACAGGGTTGAAGGATGATTCCTCAGTCAACCAGTCATCACCACCAG
>NZ_JAAHHZ010000470.1:0-3755 GCF_010672005.1 Moorena sp. SIO4A5
ATTCGATCAAATCATCCAAGCTGATGTAGTAGTAATGCCCAACAGACTTTCTAGTTCTTGCAGTATTTGAGGATGTTATTGCTTGGGCAGCAATTAAGTTAGACGAATGTTTATGTAATAAACTACTAAACTCTTCGTCATTAAACGGAATAGATTTAGATTTGCTTTTACTTTTGTTCATCACTATTTGCCATGAATCTAAAATTTGAGTAATGATCCTAGAGATGAAGCAGTTAGAGCAATGAAACATAGGACTTGATAATTGTAAAAAATGGTGTTGCTCGTTTGCTTGCTCAGTTTATACGATATTTATATTTGAATATTTTCCCAACCTCTTGTCGAAGGTACATCAATGTAATCAACACCTGGAGTGGAAAGGCTAACTTGTGCCATGCTGGCGGAAAGCCATTTGAAGAAGTCCCGGAATCTATATCCATCAAGCCTTTTGGGTGGACGGTTGGATGGACAAGCCAGTGCAAGTTTTCTCAAATTGCAATGATCTCCAATACCAATACCAAAGACTAAAAACTTGTCGCTTTCACCCAGTCGCCTCAGTTGATTCGCTGCTTGTGGATAAACCATGTCATCAGTGGGTTCACCATCAGTCATGATTACGATCCAGGGTTGGTAATATGGAACACCATTTGCTTTGTACTCTTGTTTTCGAGCCTCTAAGACTTTAATAGCTCTGAGGATTGCAGAGCCCATAGATGTTGCACCACTAGCTGTGAATACAGGTGTATTCACTTTAGAAATAGATTGAATTGGAATAAGTTCAGTTACGGTAGTCCCAAACGTGATAACTCCTAGTTCCACAGCAAAAGAGGCAAAGTCATCTAGGCAAACTTCTTCAATAAACTGGTTAACACCTTTGTTTAACTGTTCAATCGGGTCACCGTGCATACTGTAGCTAACATCTAACAGCAACATACATGCGCAACGCGCTGATGGATTTTCAATCAGGTCATAGTTATAGTTGTTAGCGGCCATTTCATACTCCTTGTTTTTACACTGTGTTTTTGGGTTAACTATTAGTTCGATGAAGATCTAGACTGACTACTTTTATCTTGGCTATACTTAGGATGAGAGGGACGTATTTCTTTAGTGTTGTGGCCTTCATCCATTGCCCAATAGTACCTTTTTAGTACTCTTTCCCACTCTGTAATAGATGCTCGATTAGAAGGATCATTTACACCATTTTTTAAAGTTCGGATAAAAAGACTTTTAACGTTAAACGTTAGATGGCTCCAGATGGTATACCAAGGGCCAGATGGTAATGCACCTTCTTGACCTGGGGCAGGATTACCTTTTCCATATGGAAAATTACCCTTCCTCAAATTTTCAATAGGGTTTCCACCTCCTATCTGACTGTAAGGATGTAAACCTAGCATAAAACATTGAAACATCAAAATAGCTATTGAGAACAAGTCACTCTCAACAGTTCTAGTCACACTTGAAAAGTCCTGCCCATGATGCTCAATTGGTGTCATTTCAGGTCTTCCAACTGGACACCGGAATATCTTTGACCTACTAGTTACCTGATAGCTATCAGTATCAATCAGATATGTCTTATAAGTTTTAGGATCTGCTAGTACATTTCCCAAATTAACATCCCCAATATAAATTCCTCTCTCATGAAGCTTTTTAGTGGTTTTCAAAAAATTAAGCAATATTTTAACTATGCCAGTTCTATCAATACCAGGGAAGCTTTTAAGATAGAGCCCTGCATGTGCAAGTTTACTCAAAGGTTCTCCCTGAGCTCTTTTCATCGCATACCCAACCCACTTACCTTGGTGATCAAAAACTTCTATTTGTGGCCAAGTTAAATAAGGCTCTTTAATAAGATCCGACATTTTTATTTGAGTAGTTATTTTTTCTCTCAACTCTTTTCCTTCTTTTTGGAGCTTATTTGGATCAAAAACTTTAACCACGATGTTAGGATTTTCATGAAGAATAAAGACGTTACCCTGTCCACCACTGCCAATCTGTGTACCTAGTTTTCTCGGCTGTCTATTCGCATCATAAACAATAGAATTTGACATTTGGAAAATCACATTAACGACTTGGTCAAGATATTTAACTTCAAGAAAATTGTTAGAATTATTACCCTAAATTTATAAGGTACATTTCACATATTGACTTTCTAAGTAATCAGAGTAAAAATGATATATAAAATTATAGCTATTATAACAAAACCAATAATTTTACTGCAACCAGGACTAGATGATGACGATATTTAGGACATTCCCACCGATATCCTAGTGTTGCACTTTTAGGGAAATGAATATCTCTACCGCAGTCACACTTTCCAGCTAAATGAGGCATTTGAATCTCCATCTAAAAGTTTTGCTTTATAAATCTTGGCGGGAAAAAAGAGTTGTCATAACCCTAAATCCATCCCAAATTAACCCATTAACTGCGCCTAAGGGGGACGTACCGCTTGGTAGATGTCCCTCAGGTGCTTCTTTCGTGAAATTTAGTTCTCGCCAATACAACCATTTTCCTCCTTTTCTCCATTTAACGTAATCGCCAAACTTTGTATAGTTTTTACCAAGTTTGTTATAAATACGCTTTTGAATACTAAAACCAAACCTTCCATCACTATAACTTACCCAAAGACGATCAATGGTACGTAGGTCTGTAGAGGGTATTTTAGCAATATTTTCATCATTAAGCCAACCGATGCTTTCTTGTCCAGCAGCCTTTAACATTACTTGGCCTGTTTCCTTATCAGCCTCTTGCCACATCCCTTTTGCTAGTAAATATTGGAGCTTAGTGTAATCAATTCCTTTTTTTGTAAGTAAATCAATCTTGGGTTTTGAGCTTTTTGATGGTAATTTTTGTTTGGACTTAATTTCTGAACTTTTTGTCGCAGGGAATTTCTTCGGTGAAGAAGTTATAGTTTGCTGTGGTACAATTGCTTTTTCAATTAAGTTTATATCTTCATCCCTGAGTCTCAGAGCTTGCTGTAAACGCTTCAAGTTTTTACGAGTTTTATGATCAAGTGGATAATTATTTTTTATGGTTTTTTCAAAAACTTCCCGATAACGACTTATTTTTTCTTTTCGCAGTCGATAAGGTTCAATAACTTCATCTTCAATTGTTTTTGCTTGACTGTTGGATAAACCAAGATTTATTCTAATCTGATTTAATGTTTGACGATTAATAAACTGAATCTCTCCATTATCCTCACGAGCAATTACTTCAACTTCTTTGCGATACTTCAGGCTAATATCTTCTTTGGGTGATAGAGCTAAAAAAATACGAGATGTATCCGAATAAAAAGAGTAGAATTGCGGTGTCATGCTAGGAGATACTTCTAGCACTTTATCCTGAGCATACTCGTGTAACTCATCTACCGAAATTTTACCATCCCCATCCAAATCACCCGCTCCTGTTTTCAATCCTTCAACTAAGTAACGGCTATAAACTGATAGCTCTGAACCTTCAGGTGCCAAAGAATCTTCAATGCTATTGGAAGAGGTGAGAATAGCTCGTCCTCTACCACTTAATTGGCTAAGATCCACAGTTTCATCACCTTTCCTTATCATTCCCTTGGTAAAGGCTCCACTAAAGCAACAATCCAGAATCACTATTTGTCGCTTACAGAAGCTATTTTCCATTTCAGTACGCACATCATTGGAGGAAAGAGCAGTAGGCGGTATAAACTTTCCTTTTTGTTTGCGAGTATCAGACGTTGCAAAGTAAAGATAACCCTTTTCATCCTTGATACCATGACCGGAGAAATAGAATAA
>NZ_JAAHHZ010000471.1:0-3754 GCF_010672005.1 Moorena sp. SIO4A5
TGAAGGAAACACCGGCATTATCGTGATTGCGGCTACTAACCGTGCGGATGTGCTAGATACAGCTCTGTTACGTCCCGGACGCTTTGACCGCCAGGTGATGGTAGATCCCCCAGACCTGAAAGGGCGGATTAAGGTTTTGGAAGTCCATGCTCGGGATAAAAAACTGGCTTCAGAAATTTCCATCGAAGTGATCGCAAGACGGACTCCTGGATTCACTGGTGCTGATTTATCCAACCTGCTCAATGAAGCCGCTATCCTGACTGCTCGCCGTCGCAAAGAAGCGATTACCATGCTGGAAATCAATGATGCGGTTGACCGGGTAGTGGCTGGGATGGAAGGTACTCCCCTGGTAGATAGCAAGAACAAGCGATTGATTGCTTATCATGAAGTTGGTCACGCTATTATTGGTACCCTAGTAAAGGATCACGACCCTGTACAGAAAGTTACCCTGATTCCCCGAGGACAAGCTCAAGGTCTAACCTGGTTTACTCCTAGTGAAGAGCAAGGTTTAATTACCAGAGCTCAGCTTTTGGCTCGGATTACTGGAGCTTTAGGGGGTCGAGCTGCGGAAGAAGAAGTATTCGGTCATGCTGAAGTCACTACTGGTGCCGGTGGTGATTTGCAGCAATTGACTGGGATCGCACGGCAAATGGTAACTCGCTACGGCATGAGTGACTTAGGTTCTCTGTCCTTAGAAAGCCAAGAGGGAGAAGTCTTTCTCGGTGCGGGATTAATGTCTAGGGCAGAGTACTCTGAAGAGGTTGCTGCTCGCATTGATCAGCAAGTTCGTCAAATTGTAGAACATTGCCATCAAGAAGCACGAGAGATCATTCGAGATAATCGAGATGCGGTTGACCGATTGGTGGATCTGTTGATTGAAAAGGAAACTATTGAAGGTGAGGAGTTCCGTCAAATTGTGGCTGAGTACACTGATGTGCCTGAGAAGCCACAGTATGTACCTCAGTTATAAGGGCTTGTTGACTGTTGAAGGTTGAAGGTTTAAGGTTTAAGGTTGAAGGTTTAAGGTTTAAGGTTTAAGGTTTAAGGTTGAGGGTTTATAGCAATTCTCTATGCCATGAGGTACAAAGGGATCCCCCTAAATCCCCCTTATCAAGGGGGACTTTGAGGTTGAAAAGCGTACCTCATAAATTCTAGAAACGCTATAAGTAAATGTGGCGTAGGGTGCGTGATAAGACGGGCTTGCCCTGATTTTCGGCGTTGCTGAATAATGGCATGATTTTAAGAGTTTTTAGGTGCCCTTGACCTTGGCGAATTAAATTCGCCACGGGTCGCACCTGTAGAATGGGCATCTTGCGTGGAAGCGATGCAGCGCGGTCTTGGGGGTTCCCCCCATGAGCGACTGCATCAAGACACTGGCATCTTGCCAGTTTCCTGCTTATGTTCGCGCGGGGAGGATGCCCACTAATCTCCTATTCATTACTTGACTGACGCAACCCCTGGATTCTCGTTATTTTAACGACTAATTCCATAGAAATGATCCAAGGATGTGATTTGAAGAATCACATCCTTGGATCATTTCTATGAAGATCAATGGTTATGGAAGAGAAATAAAATCAGCGTACCAATTAAACCCTCTGAGAATTAGACCTGTCAAACCCTTGAAACTTTCCAATTACTGTAGAAATTAACCATTAGTTAAATTGATAAGCGTGATCGTTTTAAAAAAACGATTTTGAGACGCTTACAGTGATTGAGTTTCAGCCTCAGAGTAAGTTTATGTACACTTGCTATTCATGCTCTGACAGGGGGACGACTCTCAAACAAAATAGGCAACGGTAGCGCTTGAGCTAAGAGGATATCTGAAAAGTTTTTTATACTGAATTTTGCCCCCCTAACCCCCCAACTTTGGGGGGAACAAGAGTCAATTTGCTTGTAAAAGTCCCCCAGAATTGGGGGATTTAGGGGGCTTGGATGTAGCAAATGAGACTTCTCAGACAACCTCTAACACTTATAGTTTGACCTGTCTGAGTAGTTTTAGGCTCGCAACGACTAAGGTCACCAACAAATACCTGCTGTGATACAGCTGATTTTGTATAATTTCCTGGTATGTTTTAGCTATCATTTTTGGTAGATAGGTCAGAGTTACTATATTTGACCTATCTTTTTTTTTATTCCTCTGCTGTATCCCTTGCTAAACAAGGGCTATAACCGCTATTTCTCCTAGTCAGTTTACTTCTTTTTTTCACCAAAAG
Organism: Moorena sp. SIO4A5; assembly: GCF_010672005.1. NCBI lineage: Bacteria > Bacillati > Cyanobacteriota > Cyanophyceae > Coleofasciculales > Coleofasciculaceae > Moorena > Moorena sp. SIO4A5. The sequence goes on from NZ_JAAHHZ010000471.1 coordinate 2,214, forward strand.
CAATAAAGGTGAAAGGAGCACGTTTTAAATCCCCGTCTTCATTAGTAGTGTAGCAGTCAAAACTAGACACTGAAACATTAGATACTGAAACAGACAGGTTAGGCACGCTATATGTATTATTCTCATCCACATAAACTGAAGCGACTACTCCAGGCTTTTCGCCAAATTGTTTATCAGGATTAAATGTTATTGTGTAACACCCTGGATCACCTTTTGTAACAGTGAAGCCTTCACCCCACATTTTGCCGTTTTGATCAACACCACCGTAGATATGCTCGTGGTCATCACCAGAAACAGATTTAAAAGTTGCCATAACTAACTCCTGTGAGATTGACTGTTTACAAAGGGATTGTAGGAAAAAAGAAGTGATTACATTCTTTGGTTCCCCTACAGATAACTATCTTAGGATTTTTCACAGTTTTGAATCTCATAAAACTCATATAAAAGCTCATATAAAAGCTCATATAAAACCTCATACTACTTATCTCAAACCTCATACTACTTATCTCAAACCTCATAAAAGCTCATATAAAAGCTCATATAAAACCTCATACTACTTATCTCAAACCTCATACTACTCATCTCAAACCTCATAAAGTTCATATAAAACCTCATAAAACTCATATCAAACCTCATAAACCTCATCTCAAACCCTACATTCCCGTTCCTACTCAATCTCCCATAAGATTGTTGCAACAATTTGAGCGCTAATCACATTACCGTCAATTTGTCAAATCCTAAGTCCTCATACCTGCTGAAAGCCCGATAAAAAAAAATGACGGACTTCAGCAGGTAAACCCGTCAGCTACAACCCTCATGGTTGAGGGATTTTTTTCAAGGGCAAGACCTGTTTAGCCCCATATTTCACCCGAGCTGAAGCGAGGACGATTTTCCCCATCCAAATGCCAATACCTATACCAAAGGGAACAGGGAACAGGGAGTAGGGAGTAGCGATGCAGCGCGGTCTTGGGAAGGCAGCGCGGTCTTGGGGGTTCCCCCCATGAGCGACTGCCGTGGTTTCCCCCATGAGCGACTGCATCAAGACGGGAGTAGGGAAAAGAGAACAAAAATTCTCACAATTCATTTATGATTGGTATACTATGCTTTCCCGGCTTGTTCACAAGTCGGGGATTGTTGTAATTTTGTTCATTTTCCGCAACCCCGACTCCCGACTCCCGACTCCCGACTCCCGACTCCCGACTCCCGACTCCCGACTCCCGACTCCCGACTCCCGACTCCCTGCTTCCTGCTCCCTGCTCCCTAAAACCCAGATATTTGTACCTCACAAGTCGTAGAATTGCTATATCTAATCCAAATATGGTAAGACTACTTGAAACTTTGTTCCCACGCCAACTTCGCTGTCCAGGTTAATCTTACCCCGATGCAATTCAACACATTTTTTAGCAATAGCCAAACCTAATCCTGTTCCTTTTATAGCACCAACATTAGTGGCTCGATAGAAAGAGTCAAACACTCGTTGCTTTTCTTTTGCTGGAATACCAATCCCTGAATCCCGAATAGTTAAAATAGCTTCTTCTGGC
>NZ_JAAHHZ010000472.1:0-3752 GCF_010672005.1 Moorena sp. SIO4A5
GCATTAGATTTGCTGCCAAGAAAAATCATCTAGTTTAGCACGAGACTTCATCGGTAGTTTCTGAGCTTGATTAACTGCAAACTCCCTCACTGTCTCATCTTTAGCTTTATTTGTCAACAGAACCTAGTCCTGCTGCCATTGCCACCGGAGATTTTGATGGTGATGGTGATTTGGATTTAGTAACAGCGAACTCAGACTCTGATAACGTCTCAGTGCTGTTAAATAATGGCGCAGGAAGCTATACCTTAAGTGGGAACTTTGCCGTAGGAAATTTTCCCGTTGACATTGCTGTGGGAGACTTCAACAAAGATGGTAACCTGGATTTGGTGACCGCAGACTTCGGTACTCCTTTTGTATCCTCTACTGATAACACGGTCTCAGTCTTGCTAGGAAATGGCAATGGCACCTTTGGTTCTGCCACCCAAGTCAACGAAGGAGATATTCCTCTATCCGTGGCCGTGGCGGACTTCAACGGCGATCAAGATTTGGATCTAGCGGTAGGAAGATTTTCCTCACCAGGTATAGTCTCGGTGTTCTTCGGCAATGGGGCAGGGAGCTTTCCAGTTACTAACGACTTGACGAGCGGGGTTAGTGGTTTTTCTACCTCTGTGGGGGACTTCAACAACGATGGTAACCTGGATCTAGTGACAGGAAGTGGCAGCAACCAAGTCTCGCTGCTGTTAGGGAACGGGACAACAACCTTTCAGCCTAGTATATCGATTCCAACAGGTGTGTCTTTTGCCGCTCCTGATGCTGTGGGAGACTTCGACAACGATGGCAATCCAGACTTAGTCATAGGAAGTGGTTCTGGTGCTGAGAACGAAATCGCAGTGTTGTTGGGGAATGGAAATGGTACCTTTGGTTCTCCCATGCCATTTACAACTGGTGGAGGTTCTGAAGTCGCCGTGGGGGACTTCAATAGTGATGGCAACTTGGATATTGCAGCAGCAAGTGATGATCAAGTCTCACTGCTATTAGGGAATGGTGCAGGAGGCTTTACCCCTTCTGGTCAGTTTGATGTGGGCAGTAATCCCTCTTCCATCACCGTAGGGGATTTCAACGGCGATGGTAAACCAGACATTGCGACGGCCAACTCTGGCTCCAACAACGTCTCAGTATTGCTCAACACTAGTTCCATGTTTGCTCTAGGTTCAACAACTCAAGTAGGGGATTTTCGAAACGATACTGACTACTTAGTCGCTGATGTAAATGGGGATGGTGACTCTGATCTAATCGAGGTTTGGAATAATAACAATAACTTCTTTGCTGCCACTTGGATTAGTAATGGTAGCGGAGGATTTAACCTCGGCAGTAATACAGCAGTAGGGGACTTTCGAAACGATACTGATTACTTAGTCGCTGATGTAAATGGAGATGGTGACTCTGATCTCGTTGAACTTTGGAATAATAACAATAAGTTTTTTGCTGCCACTTGGATTAGTAATGGTAGCGGAGGATTTAACCTGGGCAGTAATACAGAAGTAGGGGACTTTCGAGAGGATACTGACTACTTAGTCGCTGATGTAAATGGGGATGGTGACTCTGATCTAATCGAGCTTTGGAATAATAACAATAACTTCTTTGCTGCCACTTGGATTAGTAATGGTAGCGGAGGATTTAACCTGGGCAGTAATACAGAAGTAGGAGACTTTCGAGAGGATACTGACTACTTAGTCGCTGATGTAAATGGAGATGGTGACTCTGATCTAATCGAGCTTTGGAATAATAACAATAACTTCTTTGCTGCCACTTGGATTAGTAATGGTAGCGGAGGATTTAACCTGGGCAGTAATACAGAAGTAGGAGACTTTCGAGAGGATACTGACTACTTAGTCGCTGATGTAAATGGAGATGGTGACTCTGATCTAATCGAGCTTTGGAATAATAACAATAACTTCTTTGCTGCCACTTGGATTAGTAATGGTAGCGGAGGATTTAACCTGGGCAGTAATACAGAAGTAGGAGACTTTCGAGAGGATACTGATTACTTAGTCGCTGATGTAAATGGGGATGGTGACTCTGATCTAATCGAGGTTTGGAATGATAACAATAATTTCTTTGCGGCGACTTGGATTAGTAATGGTAGCGGAGGATTTAGCCTGGGCAGTAATACACAAGTAGGAGACTTTCGAGATGATACTGACTACTTAGTTGCTGATGTAAATGGGGATGGTGACTCTGATCTAATCGAGGTTTGGAATGATAACAATAATTTCTTTGCGGCGACTTGGATTAGTAATGGTAGCGGAGGATTTAGCCTGGGCAGTAATACACAAGTAGGGGACTTTCGAAATGATACTGATTACTTAGTTACCGATTTAAATGGTGATAATCAGTCTGATCTCGTTGAACTTTGGAATAATAACAATAAGTTCTTTGCCACTAGTTGGTTAAGCATTTAGTTGGTTAAGCATTGCTTAAACACTAACCTAATTCGGTAGGGGTGCATCTCAATGCATCCTGTTTGACCCGGTGAGTGGAATGGGCATCAGGCGTGGAACGGGCATCTTGCCCGTTTCATTTCGGGACGGACTATCCCAATACTGCCTACTGATAAAATCAGGGGGAGCCTGTCCCTAAAGCACCCTAAGCAACTTTTTTACTAATCCCCCAGAGGTGCTTAAGCCGATTGTGACTGCTCAGGGGGTGCATTTGATTTTGGTGGAGGAGATTGTTCAAGGGGAATTAGATGATCAGCTCAGGTATCAAATTATCTCGGATTTATTTAGTGGATGGCTGAAGCAACAAATTGATAAAATTGAGGTGGTGAAAAATCTGGAATCAAAGTTAGAGGACTAAATTTAGTAGAGATTGCTGAATTAATAAAGTAATCCTCTGATAGATACCAGAGGATTATTTAATACCTAATTAGGTATTTTATTTTAACGCATCTTCAAGCGGTAGTGGTAAATATGTAGTGGTTTGGCTACGGTCTGGTCAAGGTAACGGGAGCTAAAATCACGAATTGTGTACCACTACCCATATTTACGACTACCATGTTTTAACTTTGTCAGTTTGCTGTTTCCGTTGGGAAAAAAGCAGGGAACCTAAGGCTAAAGTACCAAAGGCTAATATGCCCACTCCAGAAGAGGTTTCCGGGATAGACTTAGTATTATTGGATAACAATGCTATTAATTCCTCTGCTCGGTTGTTCTGAATGAATTCATCCGGGAAATTACTGTCTACTGTGTCTATGAAATCATCAAACTCAGAACTAAGGGTTAATCCGAAATCAGAGGCTACAGATAAAGCAGCAAAAAATTTGTCTAAGTCTAAAGCTGGTAAATTAGACGGGTCTGTAATTGGTACGCCACCCAACTGGAACCATTCGTCAAGACCGCCAGAGGATTGGGCAACTACCAGTTCTCTCGCTGGAATTGTTCCAGTGTTAGTATGTGCATGGATATGGTTTGGGGGAGTATAAAACAAAGTTCCGGGTTTTGCATTTACAGCATTAAAATTTGCTTTGGGAGCATTAACTCCAGGAATTTCACCCTGAGCATAAGTCTCGTCACTGATGAATAGCGTAAACCCGTCATCAATAAAGTAGAGCCACTCCCCTAGGTTATGGTGGATGTGCGGGGGTGGGCCACCCCCTGGTGGAATGATAATGTCTAATAGAGTAAGGGACTTGCAAATAAATAGACTACCAGTTAATTTAAGGAACCAACATGAGCATAATTGAGGACTTGTTCTGAGGATAAAAGATGCTAGATGAAACCGTTAAAGCGACGATCCAAGATGCCGCCCAA
>NZ_JAAHHZ010000473.1:0-3752 GCF_010672005.1 Moorena sp. SIO4A5
TATACCTAAGGGTGCCACGGATTTCTTGCCAATCCTGACTAGCAACCATCTTAGAAAAATAGGGAATTACCGCAGTGCTGATCGCAATACTCATTAGGTTAATGGGAGAAGCAATTAAACCGTTGGCGTAGTTAAGTATAGACACACTACCAGGAGACAACATAGCTGCCATGGCTTGATCAATTGGAGCAGCACTACAAATTAATAATGCTCCAGCAATCATTGGCAGATACTGGCTCGCTACCTGGCGCATAGGCTCATTAAATCCATACCATCTTGGCAGTAATGAAATACCTTGACGATGCAGTGCTATTCCCAGAATTATCAGCTCTAGAACTGTACCACTAATTAATCCAGCAACTAAGGCAAAGATTCCTAAAGACTTAAATCCTACTATCAATAGGATGCTAATCACCGGAATCATCATTGGACATAGAGCTGCTAGAGCAAAACGTTCCCCAGCATTCAAAACAGCACTCCAAATGATGGCAATCCCAGTAAGGATAACTACGGGTGCCATTAAACAAAGTAGATGGAAGGTAAGCTCTAACTTTTCGGGGTTAAACCCAGAGGCAATCAATGGTAAATAAACCAGAGCAGTAGCTACCATTACTATAGTAGTGAAGCTAAGCAGTACTAATGCCCAGATCATTACTCCAGAAAACAGTTTTTGAGCGGCTGCCATTCCTTCCTGATCTCGTACACGGATATAGGTAGGAATAAAGGCAGTATCAAGGGATTCAGCGATTACATTTTTGATCAAAAACACAACCAATAAAGCGATAAAAAATGCATCTAATTCATCCCCAGTACCAAACCTCCACGCAACTACTAATTCTTTAATAAGAGAACCAACTTTTACAAAAGCAGTCAATAAACCAACAGTTACAATTGCGCGAAAAATCTTGCTATTCGTCGAGCCATTGACTAGCTTTTTACAGTAGATAAGCAAGCTCTGCCCTGACCAAACTCTCATAGTCTCTATCCGTATTTAAGCATATGCGCTACGCGCAGGCTACGCCAACAGATGTCAGCTATCAGCTAATGCGAATTAGCTTACAGTTTAATTAACAATAAGGCTAGTCAATAGGGAATTGTAGCCTGTCGAGGCTTCCCATAGATTTTGATTAGCAAGTCTGATGGAATAGTCTGGATGATTATATAATTGAGGAGCTGGATCAGGTAGATTTAAGAAAACATCATAGGTTCCAGTTTCGATTGTGTCTGGAGTACGAGTGACAGCATTAATAACCTGAGTACTACCAGGCATCCACATCCGAGGATCCTCGTCTATAGGTAAATGGTATTCGCGACGAGTGACACGGTGACGGAGAATAATTTCCAGTGGCCGAGGATTGTAAGGACTAGCCCATCCTTCATTGATAATTTCCAATTGTATCGAGAATGTACGAGCGGGTTTTACCCTAGTAGGAGTAACTGATTTGACTATACGGAAGCGATAGCCCAAACGACGTTTAATTTCCTCTAAACACCCTTGGTTTTCCCAGTCTTCAATGATCTCAGTGGCATCACTTGGTTTGTAATTTAATGCACTCCAGCGCATTCGTTCTAGTTCATTTAAAGCATTGGGACAATCATCAAAAGAACTAGGATTGCAGGTTTCTCCCCCCTGTACCACATACCGATTATCCAGATTTAAAAATGTCTTTTCTTGTTCTATTATCCCCCGATCCGTATCGCTGTAAGTTCCCCAATCATCAATACTGGCTAGGAAACAATCATTAGTAGCTCCAGTTCTCCCTCGGTTAGTACCATTAAACGCTTCATTAGGGGTAAGAGGATTTTCTTGATCAAAAATTGCTATTTTATGATTGGGGTATCGTAGAGTAACCATCCGTTCACTGGGTAGAACAGACAAGAGTTTAAACAAAATAGCTTTTCTATCTTCATTGTTGCTATCCAAACCATAGTAAGAACTATGCCATTCTCCCCAGTAACCAATAAAACCTGCTTCCATGTAGGCGATAACATCGTAGTTTGATGCTAATATCGGTTGCAGATCATCCAGATGGGAGAGTATGCGATCGCGGGATGAATCTTCACCACCTCCTACCCAATTATAGGAAAACCGTAGGATTAATTTAACCCCAGCTTGTCGAGCCGTATTCAAATCCTGGGATAGGGTTTGTAGAAAAGACTCTGATAACGGTTTATTTCTAAATTCTGAAATTACGTAAACCTTACGTACTAAGGTCATTTGGTTATTCCTAACCTCTTGTAGCTCAGACAGCTGTAAGGAATAATTTGATGTATTGTCCAGAGGAGTAAAAGGCAGAAAAAAGCCTCGTTCTGGATTTGGAAAGTGTTCATCACTCCCTTGATAAACCGTGGTAACGTTAGAGGTTTGAGCTGTTGTCATAGTATTACAAGCAACAGTGGTGAATATCCCTAGTACAAAGACTAACTTGCTGTATTTTGCTATCTTGCTAATCACCATAATTGCTTTCTTATACTAATTGATTATCAATTTTTATAGTGGTTTTAAGTTGGATGAGCTATACACCAAATTTCTCCCCCCTTCTCCCCCTCTTTCCACTCTCCCCTTAGTTTAGCTGTAAGCATTCAGCTATCAACCATTGCCCTTTGGCCACCCTTGGCCTTTTTGGCCACGCTACGAGAATGGCCACGCTACTTGAGGTGCGAACGGGACAGCTTTTGAATAAAAGAGGTAAGCATTCGTTTAATCTGAGTTAAGTCTGCTGACGGCTGACAGCTGACGGCTGAAGGCTTACGTTTAGCTAAACTCCAATCAAAGTTATCGCCGCTTCAACGTCTACAGGTTTGGAGAAAAAGTAGCCCTGTCCATATTTACAGTTGAGGATTTTTAGTTGATCAATTTGCCTGGATGTTTCTACCCCGGTGGCAATTAGATCAACACCAAGATCATTGGCTAGTTTAGCCACGGTTTGAACGGGTTCTAAATTTATGTTATCCGTATTAATTTTACTGACTAGAGACCGATCAACTTTTAAGCCATTAAACTCTCCATAGATAGAGTTAGACACTTCATGGATATAATTGATATCCGATGAAGTATTAATACCAAAGTTATCCAATTCTAACTGAACCCCAATGGCTCTAAGTTTGGAAAGCACCACCATGGCTTCCTCAGGATTTTTACGAATAAAACTCTCAGGTATTTCTAGCTTCAAACGATAAGCATCCAAGTTAGTTTTATTGATAATATGGTCAATCTGCTGAACTAAATCAGGTTGCAATAACTGTTGGCGACACAGATTAACACTAATGGTTATCGGTGTTTGACTAGGAAACAGTTGTTGCCAAGACTGTAGTTGATTGCAAACTTCTCTGATTACCCACCAACCAATGGGAACAATCAAGCTAGTTGCTTTGGCTACTGGCATAAACTCTTCTGGGTAAATCAATCCTAGGTTAGGATGCTGCCAGCGCAACAATGCTTCAAAACTATTAATATGCTCGTTTTCTAGGAGCATAATCGGCTGGTAGTAAAGCTGCAACTCCTGATTTTTTAGAGCCTTTTGCAAATAATCTTCCATTTCCCAGAACCCAATTTTTTTGCTTTGGGTAACTTGGCCGTTGGCTTGGTGATAACACTTGTCTAACACTTTAATCTTGTCATCAGTCCTAATCATCTTAGAAATATCCGAATAAAAATTTAGGATTGGAGTAGTTTTTTTGTATTTAGGGGTGTATCCTGGTACCAGTTGCTCCAGCAAGAATAAAATTAGATTGGTATAATTTTGATCTGC
>NZ_JAAHHZ010000474.1:0-3745 GCF_010672005.1 Moorena sp. SIO4A5
AACACCTATTCCTTTTGTATTAAACGAGCCAGTCTCGGTTTATCACGGAGATGCCTTTGTAACGGCTCTACCAGCACCCAAAACTCGATTTACCTATGGCATTGACTTTGCGTTACCAGCTATTGGTAAACAATGGTATAGTTGGACTCCAGAACAGGACAATTTTGCTGATGCGATCGCACCAGCTCGCACCTTTGGCTTGGCTGATCAAATTGACCAGCTGCGCGATCGCGGTTTAATTAAAGGTGGTAGCTTGGACAATGCTCTGGTTTGTGGTCAACAGGGATGGGTTAATCCCCCCTTACGATTTTCAAATGAGCCAGTGCGTCATAAACTTTTAGACTTAGTAGGGGATTTGAGTTTATTAGGACGTTTTCCTGTCGCTCACATCCTCGCCTATAAAGCTAGCCACCATCTCCATGTCCAACTTGCCAAAAAGCTGGCTGAACCCATGGGTTGCAAGTTAAATACAAAGAAGGTTGAACCTTTAAAAATTAGTAAACAAACCTGCAATCTGTAATTCTATTAAAGTACGCTTATGTCCACACTGACTGATGTTAACACGCCAAATAACTCTACCGGAAGTACCCAGGAGCTCAATGATGACTCATCGACTAAAACAGTTCTAACCGTCGAAGACATTCATAAACTACTCCCCCATCGGTATCCTTTCGCATTAGTTGATCGGATTATTGACTATGTTCCAGGTAAACGAGCTGTAGGTATCAAGAATGTTACCTTCAATGAACCTTTTTTTCAAGGACATTTTCCTGGAAGACCGTTGATGCCTGGGGTGATGATAGTGGAAGCTATGGCTCAGGTTGGCGGGATTGTATTAACCCAAATGCCCGATAGTCCTGATGGATTATTCGTATTTGCAGGGATTGACAAAGTTCGTTTTCGGCGTCCCGTAGTGCCAGGAGATCAACTGGTGATGACTGCGGAACTGTTATCCATCAAGCGCCGTCGTTTTGGTAAGATGCACTCAGTTGCAACTGTTGATGGTAAGAAAGCAGCAGAAGGCGAACTTATGTTTTCTATAGTGGATTAAAACATAATTAGTAAGAGCAAAGGAAAGTTATTGGGTTGTTCACCTTTGCCCCTCGGTTTAGGATAGGTTATTTGGTTGTTCGCGTAGCGTGCGCGTAGCGCATAAGTTATTTAGTTGTTTATTTAGTTGTTTGCCTTTGGCCTTCGGTTCAGGGTAGGTTATTTTGTTGAAATACTTGGCTTTGGAGGTTAAACGTTAATGTTCTATTTTAGCACTAAAACCTGGAACACTAAACATTAACCCTTAAACCGGCAACAGTCAACCTTAATCTTTCAACCTGCAACCTTAAAGCTGCAACCTGCAACCTTTAACCTTTAACCTGCAACCTTTAACCTTTAACCTTCAACCTTCAACCTGCAACCTTTAACCTTAAACCTGCAACCTGCAACCTGCAACCTTTAACCTGCCAGTATTGTTAGTCATTGGTCACTTTGGTGTTTGGAAAATTGGCAACACTTATTCATCCTACTGCTGTTATCCATCCTGGTGCTGAACTACACCCGACAGTTCAGATTGGTGCCTACGCGGTGATCGAAGATAATGTGAAAGTTGGCCCAGAAACAACCATTGGTGCCCATGTGGTTCTTTCTGGACCAATGGAGATCGGAGCCAGGAATCAAATCTTTCCAGGAGCAGTACTGGGTTCGGAACCCCAAGACCTTAAGTATGATGGTGCTCCTAGCTGGGTGAGAATTGGTGATAATAATCTAATTCGAGAGTACGTCACCATTAACCGAGCCACCGGGGCGGGAGAAGCAACCGTAATTGGCAATGGCAATATGCTAATGGCTTATAGTCATGTTGCTCACAATTGCGTGATTGAAGATTCTGTAATTATCGCTAATGGCACTGCTATAGCAGGTCATGTTTATATTGAGTCCCAGGTGAGAATTAGTGGGGTCTTGGGGATTCATCAATTTGTCCACATTGGACGTCTAGCTATGGTGGGTGGGATGAGTCGCATTGACCGGGATGTTCCACCCTATATGCTAGTTGAGGGGAATCCATCCCGAGTGCGATCGCTTAACTTAATCGGTCTTAAACGGGCTGGACTGACAACCGGTGAGATTAGACAGTTAAAAAATGTATTCCGGAAGCTCTATCTTTCAGGAGAACCGTTCACTCAAGCCTTCCAAACCCTGGAATTGCCACCAGATAATCCACATGTGCAGCACCTGCATCAGTTTTTGCAGTTGTCTCTAATGGAAGGTCGTCGGGGTTTAATTCCTGGTCGTCGCTGAAAAGGGTAAAGGTTTTTAAGGTTTATTTCAAATTCCTTTCACCTTTAACCTTTACCCTTTCCTAGCCGATTTTAGGGATTATTAATTAAGAAAACAGGAGATTAAAGCACAAAATCTGCCTCTGTAATGTCACCAGAATCTACACCAGTCAAGACAGCTAATGGTTGATTATTTATGGTGGTGATTATGGTATCGTCATTTTGTTCAAAAATCGAAATCTGACCAAAGGTCAGACCATCTAACTGCAACAGATCTTCGCCATCGGTAAAGTCAGTGATGGTGAGTTTGCCTACTGTTGACAAGACAAAGGTATCTTGCCCACTGCCACCAGTTAAAATGTCATCTCCTGGGCCACCGATCAGGGTATCGTCATCATCTCCGCCTTCGAGGGTATCCTGACCATTGCCACCTTTGAGGGTGTCATGACCGTCCCCTCCAAACAGTTGATCGTCACCGTCTCCACCGTCGAGGTAGTCTTCCCCAACAAAGCCTCGAAGAGTATCTTGACTGTTAAGCCCTTTGATAATATCGTCACCTCCGCCACCTTCAAGGATGTCATTGTTGGAAGTACCGATTAGAGTAACACCAGCTTCCTCGAAGCTAAGGTTGTCAAGGGCGAAGCGGAAAGCAGCGGCATCATTGAAATCGATCACAACCCGGTCTATTGGTGTATCACTATCAGAAAGGGAGAACAGAGCCTCGGTAAAGCTTGGCTGTGAACTAGTATCGACTGCGATCGTATTTACCAATGTGGAGCCATCATCAAACAGTTCCACTGTAAAACCAGGTGTGAGAGTAGCAAAGGTACTCAGCGCCACCCCAAACTCAAGGTCGGAAACCGGTGCAGCAAAGTCAAGGGTTAGGATTCCGGCGGCATTACCTTCCAGACTCGGATCCTGTACAAAGGAAATTGAGCCTGGACCGGAGGAAGCATAATTGGCATCCGTTGAATCTACCCCACCTACTTTGAAATCAAATGTGACCCCCATGAAACTCAGGTCATCAACGGGTTGAAAGGGCAGTTCATCGAAGGTCAGAACTGTTGTGTTAGTGGAATTAGTAGACATGTTTATTTCCCCTAAAAAATAATTAATTTTTCATTGCACCCTATAGTATGAAGATTGTGATTTTACCTTGATGTAATTAGCGCAAATCACTAATGGTTTTCTTCATTTGTTTTTATTTTGCTTTATTGTGAGTTTAAAATTATGAAATTTGGATGAATTAAATAAATATTTTTAATGAATATTATGTGAATTTATAAAAAAAATTGGTAAGCATTCAGCTATCGTAAGTATTCAGCTATCAGCTATCAGCTTAAATTTCCGTTCCCGTAGCGTGACCAACGGCCAATCCATCCACTTGTGTACAAGCCGGTCTACCATCTCCCCATCTCCCCATCTCCCCATCTCCCCATCTCCCCATCTCCCCATCTCCCCAAAGCGCCCCTATT
>NZ_JAAHHZ010000475.1:0-3726 GCF_010672005.1 Moorena sp. SIO4A5
TCGTCAGGATTTTTACGTTCGCGTAGCGTGACTGCATGTCAATCGCATCTGGTTCTCACGGATTCAGTCGTTACAGTGTCGAGCCTGATACCTCTTGGTTTCACACAGATGTGTCAGGCAGCCAGGGCACTACCTACCAATTTTAGTTGAGAGTAGACGAAAAAAATTACAAAGGTGCGCTTTCCGTTGGCGAATTAAATTCGCCACGGGTCGCACCTAAAGATTTCTATCCTTACCAATACTTAATATTGAGCAATTGTGGTTTCCCATTATCACTAGTTGGTTAAGTCAAAATTTTTCTTTTGATGACGTTTTATATTTAGTTATTGATTGACCGTAGGTCACGCTACGCGAACGAACGAGTTGGGCACGGATAAATTTAATAATGGTTAGCCTCGTTTATGACAATAGAGCTATCCCTATATATTGGCAATTGTTACCTAAATTAGGCTCAAGTAACTTGACGGAACAAATTCAAATATTCGAGAAAGTTTTACCCTGTCTTGATGCAGTCGCTCATGGGGGGAACCCCCAAGACCGCGCTGCATCGCTTATTTAAAAACTATCAACCCCTCGTATTGGGAGATAGAGAATTTTGTTATGTTAAATTAGCTGACTGGCTAAGGAATAAGTCTTTACAGTTTTGTTTGAGGCTAAGAAAGGATGAATTTGTGGAATTAGAGAATGGAATTTGGAGAGAGTTAAATGCTTGAGGATTAAAACCAGGATTATCTTTGTTTCTTCAAGGGGGAAAAGTAACAAAAATTTACAAAATTGCTGGTTTTAATATAGCTAGTAAATGGAAACGAAAGTTACACGGTTGCTCTCCCAAAGAGGGATGGTTTATCTTAACAAGTTTAGATAATCTTACCGAAGCTATCAGAACTTATAAAAAGCGTTTTAATATAGCGGTGCGACCCCGGTCGGGTTTCCCGACCTAGGGAACGCGCACCAAGAGAAGAAGAAATGTTTAGATATTTTAAAAGTGGTGGATATAACGCGCGAAGATACTAATCTTTCTGGTGAGCGTTTGATATCTTTGATATTACTTGTAGCAATTGCCTATAGTTTGGCCACTTTTCAAGGGCAAAAAATAAAAAGTAAAGGTGTACAAAAATATGTTGGTCGAGTTAAAGAGTCTGGACGTATGGAAAGGAGAGATAGCAGCTTTTACATTGGCTTATATGGGCTTGCGTTGGGTGAGTTTTATGGAATCGTGTTGGGATTTGGTTAAGGAGTTAATGAGCTTAAATCGCAATAAACTGGAGTATTATTTACGAGGTCTAAGAGCTAGGTTCCTTATTATGGCTACATTCTAGCTTTCATGTCACCCCGTCAGCATTGGGTGATTAAAAATAAAGTCCATTTGATTCTAGCTTTAACTTTTAATTAAATTGTTAGTTGTTGATTATTATTTATAGTTCATTGGCGATTTTATCAAACTTGTACTCCTGATAAACAAATGAAAGGTCTTTCATAATCTGCTCTCTTGTTAAGTTAAATTCTTCAAGATTTCTGACACGATGTTTGCGTTTATATTTTTTTTGTTTTTGCGCTTGTTTTTTAATATATTTTTTTAATTTATTACTAGGATTAATTCCAGTAAAATCTACTAGTTCTTCCAAGGCTTTCTCTAAATCAGATATTAATAAGTCATAACGCATAATTCTGACGTTGCTTTCTGGTATCTCTTGATTTTTGTGAAGCTGATAAAAATAGCGATAAAGATCTACATTATAGCGATATCGCCTTTCCTCATATCGTTGAATTTTATCGGGTGGTATATTTTTACCCCATTGGTTTTCAAGAAAGTTTCTATCCAAAGAAAGATGAGAAGGAATTGTTTCGTGAGGTGGACGAACTAAATAGATAAACTTGGCATCTGGAAATATTTCTAGCAATGTTTTAATGCGGTGAGTAGAAAAATGAATTTGCGCAATTACTTGTTTTTTCCCTGTGTAATAGATATGCCGCTTTAAACAACTTTCAAAAAATTTTACTGAACTTCGACGACGAGATGCTGGTTGCTGATCATGGAAGCGAAGCTCTGGATGCTCCTGATCATCAAAGGCTAAGGGTGTGGTTAAAAGGACAAACTGAGTATCGGCTTGGTGAAGGAATAATAGTTCTTCTTCTTCTACTCTATCAATAAAAATTCCATGTCCAATATCATCAGGTATCAGGGAGTTTAGATTGTGTTTAACTAAATAGTCAACCAGAGGCTTAGCTAAAATACGAGCTGTGAGTGATGGAACAAAAATATGCCAAGCTTTGAATGTAGTAAATTCTTCTGTTTGGGTTAGTAAATGATGGAGGAAAGTAGTCCCACTCCGAGGGTGTCCAATGATAAATATCGGTTTCACCACTTTAATGTCACGATACTTATAAAAGAAAATCTCATCTAAAGCCAGGGTTAGTCTAACCAAAATAAAAGCTAAGGGTGGCAGAAATAACCATAAAAAAAACCAGTGGCTTATCCCAAAGGTTTTCCAACATGAAATAATAATTCGGTAATAAACCTTTAACATGTTTTATATTTTAATGATTGGTAAATACTTTTTATTAAAAATAGACATATATAGCAGTCCTCAATTTGAGAACTGCTATAATGACTAATATGTGTGTCCGTCCAACAGACTTAGGGCTTTACTGCCACCTGTTGACCAGTGGCTGGTGTTCGTCGGAACTCAATGGGTTTGCGGGGAACTAAACCTGCCTTTTGTTGCCATTGAGCTATCTCAGAGAAAGACCAGTTACTACCAGCACTGGTCAAAGAGAAAAACAAATTCCCCAATGCACCCAGTTGTCCATCGTGTTTGGAAGGAAATATAGTTTTCTGAACGACGAGATGGCCTCCAGGTCGCAGAGCTTCAGCCAAACGCTGAAATAGCTCAATATTGGTTTTTTCATCAAAGTGGTGTATTAGGTTAGCCATAAAGATTAAGTCATAAGCATTGGTGCCTAGATCGTCTGTAAGAACATTGCCAGCTTTATAAACCACGCGATCGCCCATGCCTTCCTCGGCCAGGAGCGGTGCTGCATATTCAATGCCCTCAGGTAAATCGAGGATGACGGCTTTAAGGTCAGGGTAGCGGCGGCAGAGGGCTACTGACAAATAGCCGTGAGAGCCACCAACATCTAGCATTTTCTGAGCACCAGTTGGTACAGGTGTGCATTGGACTACTTCAGAAGCAGCTACGCTAGCGATTGAGCGCATACCCCGATGATAAAGTTGCCAGTGATGGGGGGACATTTTATCGTGAGATTCCAAAGGCTCTCCAGTGCGGATGAACTCTTCTAAGTGGGTGAGCCATTCCCACGCCAAAACTCGGCTAATGGTGTAATCGTAAAGTGACGACTCATTCTCACTTAGTAGCCATTTACGGGCAACTGGAGCCAAGGTATAGCACTCCTTCTGCTTGGCAAGGTAATCTGTAGCAACAAGAGCATCTAAAAGCTGGGTTAAGGCATGCTTGTTGAGATTACACCGCCCAGCAATCTCTTCGGCTGAAAGTGAACTTGACCCTAGGGCTTCAAACACACCTAGCTGTGTTGCTGCTATAAGAGATCGGGCTAGAATCAGGCAGGCTTGAGTTTCGATCGCAGGTTGGGGTACTTGCCCCAAGGCAAGGGCACTCTTTTCGAGCAAGTTTTCAGGATTAATACCAACTCTCATCTAGAACTATTAGCTCCTTTAATAAATCCAATGACTGGAATAAAACGGGG
>NZ_JAAHHZ010000476.1:0-3722 GCF_010672005.1 Moorena sp. SIO4A5
GATGAATATGAGTAGGGTGCGCATCCTGCCCGCACGAAAATGAAACAGGCAAGATGCCTGTTCCACCAAGATGCCTGTTCCACCAACATGCCTATTCCACGCAGTTTTAGCTGGCTGGCGGCAATAGTCTTACCAAAAAAATTGGGTAATCGCGCCCCGTCCTTCGTTCGACGGCAATTCTAAGAGACAATGGGATTGAAAGTTGGCACTTTGTGTGCTACTATAAAAGTATAATCAATCTTTCTTTTGGTGTAGCTAGATACTGTCTAAACATAAGTAGGCAACGTAAAAAATATGTAGAGCTTACATATTGCGTAATTGGGTCTAACGACTTAAATGTTTATGAAAGATTTAGATAAAAAAGTATCTAGTTAAAGCGATGCAGCGCGGTCATGGGGGTTTCCCCCACTCGCGCTTTGCATCAAGACATAGATTTTGAAAAGGTACGGTGGGGCACACCGGAACCCAAGTCCGAAGACTAAATACGCTTGTGGAGAGGAGACCTCTATTTTTCCTGGCTCCGGCCTGGTTAAACAAGTCACCCCGTGGAAGCAAGAATCCCCGTCCTTCCAGGGCGGGGAGTGTCAAAAATCCCTCTTGCTCAAAGTGCCGATCTGTGGTTAATGCATCGGTTATGCTACGTTGGCGCATCAGAATAAAACTGACCGCATCGCACAAGGAATAGGTCTTGTCCTGCCGATCAGCTAAAAGCTGCATGGCTTCTCGGTGTAGTTGTTCATCAACCCAGACTGTTTCAATGTCTGGATTATCAACCAAGTCAACCACAAACTCCAAAACTTTAGCCCGAGGGAACCGGCGGATCAGTGCAAGAGCAACCAACTCAGCTAAGACATGGCTATGAGTCAAGAGTTTACTGCCCGCATCATCGACTAACTGCACCGCCTTTTTATGCTGTGGTTCGTCCCGATGGAGATAGCACAACAAACCTGATGTGTCTAGAAGCACAAAATCACTCCCATTCTAATACTCATCAGTATAAGCTCTGGCGAGGTCAGCATCAATCTCTAGGTTATCTACACCCGTTGCGTGTCCTAGACTGACTGCACCTGCATGGCTTTTGAACTTCTGTCGTGCCTGCTCTTGCTGCTCTGGAGACAGCATCGTAGTGCTAACAGTTCCGTCTTGTCTGCTGAGAACGGCGACTATCCAATCCGTTATGGATATTCCTACTGCATTGGCCTTACGCTGTAGGTCGGCGTAGACTTCATCGCTGATTTCTAGAGTTAGCTGCTGACTCATAGGTGTTAGGCAATTAGCTATTTGAAGCAATTATAGCTTTTGGGTTGGCGTTGCTGAATAGCAAAATGGTTTAACCAGAAAGGGGAATTTCCTGAAATTTTAAATAATAAATTTTAAATAATAAATAAGAAGCCTAATTGATAACTACAACATTACCAAACAAGTTTTGTTAGTTTGAATTTGATTGGCAAGATTGACAGCCCGTTGATGATTATGATCGGTGACCGAAGATAATGCGATCGCAAAAGAAGTATCTAAAAAAACTTCAGTCATTCTCAGAAACAGTTTCCCCATACAAATATTGGTCAATTTTCTCTGACCAATCTGGGTCACCATGTAATTTTAAACACTGAGCAGTTTGAAGGAATGTTGTAGGTTGCCTTACTTAATCAGGCAAAACACTTTCAACAATAATCCTTACCCTTGTACCTGCAGCTAAGTTTAAGGGCACTTCCAGTTGAAGAGCTGTCCGATCAAATACCGCTTCAAGTTCTTGGAGCATGATTCTCTAAAACCTATTGACTATTTTAGTATAGTCCGAGCTTTACCTGTAACGGCCTCAAGCTTAGCGGCGCGAGCACCACCTGTGGGCAAAAAGCGAACTATTCGCGATCGCATCTGCTAGAGCGCCCTAGTTAGGAAGAAATGGGATGATGCAGCTAAGGTGCATCCACACCATAATCTTAAGATGCGTTTGCCCTGTGGATATGGCTCTTGCTAAAATAGGGTCGCTCAATTCTAATTGGTCAGTTACACTAATCATTTTTTGCTTGATATCGGGAAATAATCCAGTACAACGGTTTATTTATAGCTAGAACTTTCTGAACTTGGATTCAATAATTCCCACAATCCAACAAACCCCACAAAAAACGTATAAATGCCATAGGTTATAGGATTTTTATCACAACTGTCAGCTTTAAAAGCAGCGATTACACCTTCAATGAAATGGGATATTAAAGCGATACTTCCTAGCCACAATACATAATAGAGGTTACTTGGTAGATAGCCATGGGTTAGCCGTAAATAAATATACCAAATTTCTAGACCTAAAGCGCAAGTAATTAAACTAGTAGATGTTATTTTAATTAGATAAAATAATTGCTTTTTCATGCTCAGATTATCCTGAAGTTAAACCCAGACTATAAACAAACTATTTTACCTATGTTACTATGATAGATAGCGTTTGTATCTGGGTGAACACAGGAATTGCCTTGCCCGTAGCGCTATATTCTCCCTATTGCCTGCTCCCTTTGCTATACTAAGAACGCCGTGGCACTAAGTTCAGCAAAACATCAGCAATAGCCTGGGAAATTGGTAAGCCAGGGCAAAGCTCAAGCCAGAAGAATTCTCCCACTGGATTGACCTCAAGAAATACATGGCGACCATCGGGAGTTAAAATAATATCAATCGCGCCATAGTTCAAGCCAAAGTAATCCATTAGCTTCAGCAACTTTTCTTCGAGATCCTGGGGCAACTGATAGGGCTGCCAAGCGTTTAGGGAATCAACGCCCCGTCGCCGCCAGTCATAACGAGCACCTGGAAACTGTTGAGAGTCTATCGAAGCAGTAAACACTTGCTTTCCGACAATTGTGGTTCGTAACTCTAGTGCCTTAGGGAGATGTTCCTGAAAGGTCATTGGACAGAACCTTAATCCATCCAAGTTGTCCAAATCCTCCGGTTTGACCGGATTGGTAAACACTACCTGCTCCTCTCCCTGCTGATCATAGATGGCAAAGGATGAAAGCATTTTGGTAATTATGCCAGACTCACATTCTTTGGCAAATTCCACCACTGCGGCTGGATTATTGGTGGTCAGGTTAAGAGGAGTATCTATGCCGAGTTCCCGTGCTACTTTTAGCTGTAACTGCTTATTCTTAGCTTGCTCAATCACAGAGCCCCGATCCAAGTGGAAGCCATCAATACTGGCAATCATACCTTGGATAGTTACACGAGATTCTTGTACAGAGGCTTGCCGCATTTGCGGATCCATGGTGCTCGGAATTCTTGCACCCATGGCAATGCGCCGATACCAAACTGCGGAGACCTCCTGCAAATCTAGCTTTTCTTCCTCAGACTTTAGGATTAATCTTTCTGTATTCTTACCGTCTTTATTCTTACCGTAGTAGACATCTAGTTGGACTTCCGTGGGAAATCGGTCAGTGTCAAATCGAAAGGCTTTCCCCCCTTTTTCTTCAATGGCTTTTACCACTAGGGGAATGCTTTCGTTGTCTTGGCTATGGGTAATAATTAAAACTGTCATTGTTAATAATAAAGGGAATAGGGAATAGGGAATAGGGAATAGGGAGTAGGGAGTAGGGAGTAGGGAGTAGGGAGTCAGGGCTATTTCATTCTAAACAAGTCCTTGAGTGTGTTAAGAGTAGAACCAGCACGACGCTGAGCCTGAGCCATATTCTCAAAGCCATGTTCACGATACAAGTTGAGGGAAAAGTTTCGGGCAATGG
>NZ_JAAHHZ010000477.1:0-3714 GCF_010672005.1 Moorena sp. SIO4A5
CTATTCCGTTGGTGATATTGTTGTGTATAACGATTGTGTTGCTATTGACCGAAACCAAGATAGATCTAAACCACTGGTGCAACTGGGCAACAAGGCTAATTTAGTCAATAGCCATAGAGCGCCAATTCCCAGAAGGAATAAAACTTGCCCAATAATAGGGATGCTGATACTCTGGACTTCCTAGCATTTGCAACTGAATCCTTCGCAAAGCTTCAGAACGCCCTTGGTTATCCTGCAATCCCTGATAATAAGACACCATTAAATATTTCGTAGCCGTATCATTCACGTTCCACAAACTAATGACTTGGCTTTCTGACCCGGCAATTACCAACGCTCGACGCAACCCATATATTCCTTCCCCAGCACTGATATTGCCTAAGCCAGTATCACAAGCTGATAACACCACTAGCTTTGTACCTGATAAATTTAATCCCGTTGCTTCTAAGGCTGTGAAGATGCCATCTTCTAAATCATTGTCTGGCTTGTTGTTCTTAATTCCTGCTAATGCTAACCATGACCAAAGTAAGGCATTATCCCCATTAGTCAACTCTTCCTTTTCAGGTCTGTTTTGGAAGAAACCATGGGTAGCGATATGTAGTATTCTGGGACGAGTAACCTGTTTCAATGCTGCTTCATTAGCTTGAGCACCCAACAAGGGCTCCACACCCAGCATCTTTGCGATCGCGTTTACTTCCTCAAGAGTACCCGGTAAAGGGGATAAGCTCAACTCTGAAGGATTAAAGTCACGTAAACTGCGGGTTGCTACTATCTGGTTTTCCTCCCCAAGGGCAGTAGTTTGAGCCGAATTATCAAAATCTGGTGCTCCCAAAAGTACTGGTTGGGTAAGCTTGGGATTAGGATTGGATAATCTCAGTAAATCCCTACCGGAGGTGAGGTAGGTAAAACCATAGCTTTCTACTAAATACCGGTTGTCTTGATCTACTAAAGCTTCAAAAGGGATGAGGTTGAGGTAGCTGTCTGGAGACAGTAAAATCCTGCTGCTATCTCCCAACAAAGGACGAACTTTCGCCATCAGCTTCTCATCTACTTTACGGCCTGCTTGTTTTAACTGAGGGATGGTAACTCCTTTGTCTTGAAGGGATAATTCAAGTATCTCCCACAGAGGTTTCAACGCATCTACTTCCCCTAAATCCATGCCTTGGGGTGAGCCTTGAGAACGGAGTACATAGGCGGCATAACGGGGATTACCAAAACTATCCTCTTGGGGATTGTAGGGTTTGTATTCTACAAATTCTACCAGTGCCGTATCTTCAGGAATCAGTTGTTGAATAGTTTCGATGGTAACTGGTTGATTGATTTGGGCAAATTCACGACTGCGCCGACTAATTTTTGCGACTAGTTCCTGTTCCTGATTCCTTAGTTCATTGAGCTGATTACGATATTCTTCAAGGGGAAGCTTATCCGGTCGGTTGTAGGTGAGGTTAGCGAGTTGGGTGCGAGTATTGTTGAGTCGGTCTAGTAATTTTTGGCTTTGGAAATCTAAGCGTTTACGCAACAGTTGCTGACTATGGGTCAAGAAATCGAGTAAGCGACCTTTGCGACGTAAGATAGTTGTTAAAGCTAGACCAGCTGCTCTTTCATGATCAGGAGCTGAGTTTAGGTGTAGAGAAATGGCTGCATCCGTTGTGCCAGAAATAGTTTTGATGTACTCTCGTTTTTGCTTTTCAGCACCAGCGACGAGATTACGTTCTAGATTAAGTTCTTGGATGTCTAATCCTGTTTCGAGAAACTCCAGGGCTTGCTCAATGTTTCCTTGACTGTGATGTAAAATAGCTAAATTATTGAGGCTTAATGCCACTAATGGGTGTTCCTCCCCCAGCAACCGTCTGTTCATCTCCAAAGCTTGGGTATACAAGGGTTCCGCCTGTTGGTACCTTCCCATGGATTTGTAGAGTGCCGCCAGATTATTCAGGCTATATGCCACATTTGGGTGTTCTTTACCCAGTAACCGTCTCCACATCTCCAAAGCTTGGGTATACAAGGGTTCCGCCTGTTGGTATCTTCCCATTAATTGGTAGAGTAAAGCCAGATTATTGAGGCTTTTTGCCACATCAGGGTGTTCCTCTCCCAGTAACCTTCTATATATCTCCAAGGATTGGGTTAACAAGGGTTCTGCCTGTTGGTACCTTCCCATGACTTGGTAGAGTGCCGCCAGATTATTGAGGTTGGTTGCCACATTAGGGTGTTCCTGGCCCAGCAACCGTCTAAACATCTCCAAAGCTTGGGTTAACAAGGGTTCCGCCTGTTGGTACCTTCCCATGGATTCGTAGAGTAAAGCCAGATTATTGAGGTTGGTTGCCACATTAGGGTGTTCCTGGCCCAGCAACCGTCTATACATCTCCAAGGCTTCGGTATACAAGGGTTCCGCCTGTTGGTACCTTCCCATGGCACGATAGAGTTCTGCCAGATTATTCAGGCTTTTTGCCACATCAGGGTGTTGGTTACCCAGCAACCGTCTAAACATCTCCAAAGCTTGGGTATACAAGGGTTCCGCCTGTTGGTACCTTCCCATGGATTGGTAGAGTCCCGCCAGATTATTGAGGCTAGTTGCCACATTAGGGTGTTCTTTACCCAGTAACCGTCTCCATATCTCCAAAGCTTGGGTTAACAAAGGTTCAGCCTGTTGGTACCTTCCCATTAAATAGTAGAGTCCCGCCAGATTATTGAGGCTAGTTGCCACAGATGGGTGTTCCTCCCCCAGCAACCGTCTATACATCTCCAAGGATTGGGTATACAAGGGTTCAGCTTGTTCGTAGCTTCCCATGGATTGGTAGAGTAAAGCCAGATTATTCAGGCTGGTTGCCACATTAGGGTGTTCGTTCCCCAGCAACCGTCTTCTCATCTCCAACCCTTGGTTTAACAAGGGTTCAGCTTGTTCATAGCTTCCCATGGATTGGTAAAGTACCGCGAGATTATTGAGGCTATTTGCCACATCAGGGTGTTCCTCCCCAAGCAACCGTCTTCTCATCTCCAAGGATTGGGTATACAAGGGTTCAGCTTGTTCGTAGCTTCCCATGGATTGGTAAAGTAAAGCTAGATTATTCAGGCTGGATGCCAGATCACGGTGTTCATCCCCCAGCAACCGTCTCCTCATCTCTAAGGCTTGGGTATACAAGGGTTCCGCCTGTTGGTACTTTCCCATTGAATAGTAGAGTTCCCCCAAATTATTGAGGCTTAATGCCACAGATGGGTGTTCGTTCCCCAGCAACCGTCTCCTCATCTCCAAGGCTTGGTTTAACAAGGGTTCCGCCTGTTGGTACCTTCCCATTGAAGAGTAGAGTAATCCCAGATTATCTAGGCTTAATGCCACATATAAGTGTTCGTTCCCCAGCAACTGTCTATAAATCTCTAAAGATTGGGTATACAAGGGTTCCGCCTCTGAATACCTTCCCATTTCACGATAGAGTTCTGCCAGATGATTGAGGCTGGTAGCCACATCTGCGTGTTCTTCCCCGAGCACTTGCTGTCGAATCCTCAAAGCTTCCCGGGCGAGGGGAATCGCTTCGGAGTATTTCCCTTGCTCCTTCAGTACCCATGCTTGTTGACTCAGTTGTTCAGCTTTGGTTAGTTGTTCTTGTGCTGATTCCTGTTGTTGGGCAATAGTAGTTTCTCCCACTGTGGGCTGGGGCGTAATTAGTCCTACTGAGATCAAACTAACTAGAGCTGTTGCCCAAATTGTTGGCCGTTTTGGTT
>NZ_JAAHHZ010000478.1:0-3698 GCF_010672005.1 Moorena sp. SIO4A5
CCATTCCCTAGTATAGCAGCAGGCTCCCTAGCCACTCTCCTACAACGGTTTGCCAAAATTAATGCCCAAAACGACGCTGTTGCTAACCCCTTCGATCCTACTACACTCCTGAGTAATTTAGATATTCGAGGTAAGTATACTGGGGAAATTGCTGTTGCCGGTATCTTGACTAATCCTAAAGTTGATTTTAATGTCGAGGGCAACAATTGGCAGTGGTATACTAATTCTCCCAATCAAGTAATTGTGCTCAACCAATTACTTGCTAAAGGAAGTTACGACCAAGGTGTGATTACTGTCCAGCCAGCCCGAATGGAATTGGGGGAAACTGTCTTAGCATTTCAAGGACAGCTTGCCCAAGAAAGCAACTCCGGAGACTTCCTCCTCCAGAATCTATCTTTAGAGACCGTTAGCAACTTAGCAAGCAATTTTGTCACTATTCCCTTTGAGATTGCAGGTAACTTAAATGCCCAAGGCCAGCTGGGGGGTAGTCTCACCAATCCCGAAGTCACCAATGGGCAAGTCGCTGTTGTAGATGGCACCATCAATGATACCTCCCTAGATGATGTTGAAGTAACTTTCGACTATGTTGATTCTCGTCTTGACTTTGATAGCAACAAACCAGATTATCTACAAGCCTCTGGTAAAGTCCCCTTTCCCCCCAAACCAAATAGCGATCGCATCGATATCAACCTCAAGCTAGCAACTCCAGCCATGGCACTCCTGAGTGTCGTGACTCAAGAACAAGTGGCATGGGTGGATGGAGAGGATAGAACCGCTGATATAGAACTCAATGTTAGCGGACGTTTGGAGTTAGCAGATGCTATCAAAATTAAAGACTTATCAGGAACATCTGAGGTTAATATCCAGAATGGCACTATCAAAACTAAGTTGTTAGAGGATGACTTTACTCTCAATGTTGTAGGCAAGTTTAAGTTAGATGATCAACGCTTGGAAGTAGTAAACTATCCAGATACAGAAGGTCAAAAAACTCTCGAAGGTGACCTAGCAGGGATTGGATTTTCTGTTTCCGGGGAATTGCCGATAGTGTCAAATAGAACAAACACCTCCAATCCCCTAACCCTGAACATTCCTCAAGATAACCTAAAATTAGCAGGGCTCTATGAAGGTGGAGTAGGCGGTAATGTCGTGATTACTGGTTCAGCATTGCGTCCAGTTATTGCAGGAAACATTAGCTTAGAAAATGGCCAAGCCTTTATCCCCAAGGCACAGGAAACTAAGACCGAGGAAAGTGACGAAAAAACCGTTAAGAATACGTCTAATCAGACTCCCTCAGTAGTTCGTAGTCGCAACAATAATCAGTTTGTGCCTAGGTTAAAGAATTTTCAGGTGAGTTTGGGAGATGAGTTAAGAGTGCAACAGTTTCCCCTATATGATTTTCGACTAGCTGGTGATTTAACCCTCAACGGTCCTATCAATGGCAATCTCCAAAACTTAACAGGATTGGGAACAATTAAGCTGCTACGTGGGGAAGTTGATGTATTAGAAACCGAATTTGTGGCAGACAGGCGGCACAGTAACACTATTGTATTTGTACCAGAGCAGGGATTACTCAATCCCAATTTAGATCTTAAATTTACCACCATAGCCTTTGAGCCTTCTGGTGCCTTACGTCAAAGACGGATTGATAACGAAATCCTTGAGAATGTGCTGCAGTCTTCTCGACCCGACCAAGTAAAGATAACCCTCGCGATCAAAGGTCAAACTAGTCAAATTCTTGCCCTAGGAGGAGAGAAAGATTATTGTGCTGATCAGCAAATTACCAGTAGTGGACTAGCTAAACTTGGTTCAAAAACAACCATCTTGTCTCGCCAACAATTCCAAGAGCTTGCTGAATGTGTTTATGGCGAAGCTATTGCTAATAGTGAAGACAAGGAGTTTCTATTTTCCCCCATTGTCACCTTAAGCAGTACTCCTCCCCGCAGTGAAAGTGGAATTATCGCTCTGCTCGGTAACAGTTTTATTACCCAATTTCAGACTATCGCTAACAGCAACGAACGAGAAATAGCTGAGTTAGTGATTACTCAGTATGTTGTTCGACCAATTATCAAAAATATTTTATTCACCGTTGAAGAAAAAGTCAGTAATGTCGGGAGATCCATCGGATTAGCTGATCTACAGGTTTACCCAACCTTCGATGCCGTTTATGATTTGGGACAAACTTCCTCAGTTGAATTGAGTTACGACTACGTGTTTAATGAGGTACAAGTTAGATATAAATTGCAATTTTGATTAGCTATAATTTAGAATTTAAAATTTAGAATTTAGAGTGCGTAGGGTGTGTTAGGGGCGGACTTGCCCTCATTTTCCGCCTCGTAACCAGTGTTGCAATAGTCCGCCCCGTAACGCACCACCGGGTCAAACAGTTGAAATAGTCTATTATCCCTATTCCCTATTCCCTGTTCCCTGTTCCCTGTTCCCTGTTCCCTTTCTTATACTATTTTTTCAAAATACTACAAATAAGTTCCCCTGGACCGTTCTGTTGAAATGGCACAACAGTTCTGTCTTTCTTAACTCTAATGCGATCGCGACAATTATATATTTCTATAGGAGTAGCAACGCCATTAACACTAACTGATGCTCGATATTCCCATGGATACTTAGCACTCCGCTTGATGCTAAGGATGCAAATCCGGTTGTTATTTTTAGTGCGGCAGTAGGAGAAAGCAACAGCGGGAGGAGCAAAGGCAAAGGATAATGTTAGCAACAGCAATAACGTAGTTAGGTATTTTTTCATTTTTGAAAGTTGTTATTGGAGAGAATCGGGAATCGGGAATCGGGAATCGGGAATCGGGAATCGGGAATCGGGAATAAAATTTAGATTTACCTGACTAGACTAGGAAACGCTAGATTATAGTTTCAAAGATAGATTGTTGCACAACTTGGAAAAAATATAAAGAGATCTAGGTTACGTAAATAAATTTTGATAATTGTTGTTCTCTGTTTCCTGCTCCGAAGCGGGTGCATATCATTAAAGCTGTTTGACCTGGTGGGTGGAACGGGCATCTTGCCCGTGGTGCGTTACGGTGCGGGCTGTTTCAACAAGGCGCGAAGAGGGGAAAAATTAAGGCTCGCCCGCCCCTAACGCACCCTACGAACTGATAGCTGATAGCTGATAACCTTCAACCATCTAACCTTCAACCAAATAACCTTCAACCATCTAACCTTCAACCAAATAACCTTCAACCATCTAACCTTCAACCATCTAACCTTCAACCATCTAACCTTCAACCATCTAACCTTCAACCTCATAACCTTAAACCTGCTAACCAAAAAAAAGTAGCCGCAGAACTATGTTCCACGGCTACGAATTGTTACTTATGTCTCAACTTTGTAAACCCATCCGGACGTGATCCGATGTGATTGGCCTTTGGCCAGGGGGGGGAAACCCCCCCAAAATTTAAGCCCTTAACCCAGAGTTAAGTATTTCGTCATTACCGTGATGAATTCCCCAGGAATCTCAGTTGCCTGAAGGGGGCTCCATTCGTCAATTTGGGCGTAACCCCGTGCATAAAGGGTATACATGGTGTTGTTTATTGCCTGGCGAGAGCCTTTCAAAATGTGCTTAATGGGGTATTTTTTGCGGAAAGGTTCCTGAGGAGTATTACTAGGAGTGATATCCTCAGGATTGTTTTCTGGATTAGGGCGAAAATTGTCAGACATAGTTAACAATTCGTTGT
>NZ_JAAHHZ010000479.1:0-3688 GCF_010672005.1 Moorena sp. SIO4A5
TATGGTGGCAGCTAAAATCAACATGGCACCGGGAATGCCAGGAACAACCGAACCAATAATGCCTACTAGCATCAGCAGAATCAGGAACCAGTACAAAATGATTAACCACATTATTTAAATTCGAAGCGGTACCCACATCTTAGAAATGACCAGAGAGAGTATTGGCGAGTTTATCAGCAATCCCCTCAATCCAATTTTCATCTTGTTTAGTGTAACTTCGGGGAGCATTGGCTGCCAAAATTAGCGCTCCTTGGTTGCCAATCGGTTGACATATGACACCTTGTGTGTTATTGGGCAAGTAGTCAAATTCAAGTCGCCCTGGATAGAGCTTCAGGTTAACGAGATAGACGGCTTTTTGAGTTTCCAGGACCCGCTTGAGAATTGCTCCAGGCTCGACTTGGGGATTTTTGCCCAATATCCCTCGCCGCAGCAAGACTTTGCCTTGGTATACCACTACAAGCGATCGCGTTACTGTATTAGTCAGTAATAGATGGGATGCCCAGGCTAATTCAGTTTTTACCTGATCTGGCAGCTCGGTCGCGAGGTCGAAACCCTCTTCGCCAATCAGTTTAACGGCATCAGGAGGTTTGGGCTGTACCTGCTGCCACAGTAAACCTGTCAAAATCAACACAGCACAAACAATTACCCCGACAGCATCAGAACGAGCTTGAGAATTGGTGAGCTGGGAGGTTAATAAACGGTTAATCAGCAACAGGCTGCCTGCCAATCCTCCAACCGCAAATGGCAGCAGCCGCAGTACATCATTTTGGTCGGGTTTAGCCATCATTCACCTGTTGGTTGTTAGTTCAGGACTTACGCAGCTCAAAGGAAACATCAAGGTGTACTATTTTTCATCTGGTTCAATGATCCGTTGGAACAAATAACCTGTACCTCGTGCGGTGAGAATTAGCTCAGGATTACTCGGGTCATCCTCTAACTTGGCTCGTAGCCGGGAGATGTGGACATCTACTACACGGGTATCTACATGGCGTTCGGGGGTATAGCCCCACACTTCCTGCAAAATTTCAGAACGGGAGAATGGTTCTCCGGAACGTCTAACTAATAATTCCAGAAGACTGAACTCCATTCCAGTCAGCCGAATCCGCTCATCCCCTTTGTAGACCTGCCGCTTGTTGGTGTCAATTTTGATACTCCCGACATGAATCACGCCAGAACTAGGAATACCGGCAGCTCCCACTTTATCAAACCGCCGCAGTACTGAACGAATACGGGCTTCTAATTCTTTTGGAGAAAAGGGCTTGACCACATAGTCATCTGCTCCTAACTCTAGACCGGTAATCCGGTCAGCAACATCCCCTAAAGCAGTTAGCATAATAATGGGAATGTCTGATTCCTTGCGTAATTCTTGACAGACACCATAACCGTCTAGCTTTGGCATCATCACATCTAACACCACTAGGTCAGGCTCTTGATCACGAAATGTGTTTAGGGCTTCTTCTCCATCGGCGGCTGTGACTACCTCGTAGCCAATCATGGACAACCGAGTTTCTAATATGCGACGGATACTGGCTTCGTCATCGACAACAAGAATTTTTTCTTTATGAGTTTCCAATTGACGTTATACTCCTGAAATGGTTAAGTAAAATTAATGATTTATTAATTTATTAGTAGTTTATCTCTTTAATCTAACGCTTTACAAAGTTGGTTTTATCGTTGAAAATAATATTTTCCTTGGTGGTGAAGTCTTTCTTGACTTTCATTAATGTTAATTTAATTATTGAGTTTTTTTAAGAGTTTTTAAGACTTTTAAAGTAGGATGCCGAAGCCTAAAACGCTCTATGTGTGTAATGCCTGTGGTGCTGAGTCCTCCCAATGGTTCGGCAAATGTCCTGCCTGTGGTACTTACAATTCCTTGGATGAGGTAGCTGCCCCATCCCCGATCAAAATCAGTCGCGGGGGTTGGCAATCAAATACTTATTCCGATAACCACGACCCTAACGCTGGACCGGCTCAACCGAGATCATCCCTTACCTTCTCAGAAATTGTTGATACTGTCCAGATCCGCTTCCCCTCAGGCTATGGAGAACTCGACCGAGTCCTCGGAGGTGGTGTTGTGCCTGGGTCTTTAGTATTAATTGGTGGCGATCCAGGAATTGGCAAATCAACCTTAATGCTGCAAGTTGCCAATCAACTTGCCAAGTTGCATCGCATTCTATACGTTTGTGCAGAAGAATCAGGACAGCAGGTAAAACTGCGAGCATCTCGCCTGGGTGTGGTATCAGCAGAAACCTCTGATCCCGACTCTAATAACGGTAGGGTGAACAAGGAGCCTAAGTCTTCTAAGTCTAAGTCTTCTAAGTCTAAGTCTTCTAAGTCTAAGTCTTCTAAAACCCCCATAGCCGCTCAAGACTCTGAGTCTCAAGACTCTGAGTCTCAAGACGCTGATCTTTATGTCCTACCAGAAACCGATTTAGAGGAAATTCTGCGAGAGTTAGAGTCCCTCAAACCTCAGGTAGCAGTGATTGATAGTATTCAAACTCTTTATTTTCCGGCCTTGACCTCTGCTCCTGGTTCTGTTGCTCAAGTGCGGGAATGTACCTCTGCCCTGATGCAGGTAGCAAAGCGGTCAAACATTACTCTATTAATTGTGGGTCATGTGACCAAAGAAGGCGCGATCGCAGGACCAAGGGTACTGGAACACTTAGTCGATACTGTATTGTACTTTGAAGGCGATCGCTTTGCTTCCCATCGACTACTGCGTTCTGTGAAAAACCGCTTTGGGGCTACTCATGAAATCGGTATTTTTGAAATGGTCAGCAACGGTTTGCAGGAAGTCTTGAATCCTTCTGATCTGTTTTTGGGTAACCGAGATGAAATGAGTCCTGGTACTGCTACTGTAGTGGCTTGTGAAGGTACTCGTCCGATTCTCGTAGAATTGCAAGCCCTAGTAAGTCCTGCTAGTTATGGGGCACCCCGTCGCTCAACCACTGGAGTTGATTACAACCGCTTACAACAAATTCTGGCAGTGTTGGAAAAGCGAGTCGGGATTCCCCTATCCAAATTAGATGCTTATGTAGCAACAGCAGGAGGGCTAGGAGTAGAAGAACCAGCAGCTGATTTAGGAATGGCTATTGCCGTAGTAGCCAGTTTTCGCGATCGCGTTGTCGATCCTCGCACGGTTATGATTGGTGAAATCAGCTTAGGGGGGCAAGTGCGACTAGTCTCTCAGATGGAACTCCGACTCAAAGAAGCTGCCAAGTTAGGGTTCAAGCGAGCCATCATACCCAAAGGTCAAACCTTATCTGATCTTGGTATTGAAATTATTCAAGTATCCAGAGTACTAGATGCCATTATTGCTGCCTTGCCTGGGGGATTACGCCAGGACTTCCCTGAAGATATCGAGGATCAGATCTAATATCTAAGATCAAGTTCCGTTGAATACCGATCATAACCAGGAGGGTGGGGAGATGGGGAGATAGGGAGATGGGGAGATGGGGAGATGGGAAGTGTGGGAAGTGTGGGAGGTGTGGGAAGATGGGGAGATTTTTAGGAAAGGGCATGTGACAGTTAACAAAAATGTCTATTAATCTACCACTAGCTACAAAAATATGGTACATTAAGAGGATGGCATTAATACCACTCCGTAAGGCGGTCGAACTTACGGGACTCTCCAAAAATACATTAAGAAAATATGCTGATGACGGAACTATCAGATGTGAAAGGACAC
>NZ_JAAHHZ010000048.1:0-50400 GCF_010672005.1 Moorena sp. SIO4A5
GTAGTCGAAACCGCCATATCCATCTCGAAGTGCTCCTTCGGGTGGGGACGTAGCTTGAACCCTAGCTACATTGGGAGATTTCGGAATCTCCACTTCCTTGAGCGTCTTTCATCGGTCGCCCTTATCCTGACATGATATAAGATCCGTTTGTTTGATTACTTATCTTATTTCTGGGCTAGGAAAGGATACAGGTGAATAATGGGTAATCAGCAAAAGGCAATTATCCATTATTCACTATTTTTTACCTCTTCCCTCTTACCAGCTCGGAAGCTCCCAGCTCGGAAGCTCCCTAAAAACCTCACCCAAATAAGAATTGCTCTACAACTTAGAGACTGTTTATAAAGTAAATCTTAAGAAATATCGAGTACTGAATATGCGTGGTTTAAGGCGGACAGCTCTCGCTACAGGTGAGCTTTTAAAGTACTCGCCGCCTATCTCACCCTACACAATAATTTAAGCTTTATTTAACTTTAACCAACTTTAACCTTTATTTAACAAAAAGTATCTTAGAGACTGAATTTACAAACTTTTGTTAAATGCTAAAAGCTTGACGGTGACTATAGCCCCCCTTAATAATCTGTTACACACTTAACTGGCTAGCTGGCGTAGATAGTAGATGGGGACAGGGTTTTGAAGTTTTGTTATAATTTTAAAATAGGCAATTTAAGCGATGCAGCAAGGGAACAGGCGGTTTCCCTAATGAGCGACGGCATCAATAAAATGCACAGCAGCTTAAGAGGGAAACTTGGAACAGATGAAAGTCCCCCGTGACATAAATGGCAAAACCTCTGGTTGAGAAACACCCTTATATATCACGAATCCATTGTAATTACTTATTAAGTATTTTTTTGAAAATTTTATTATGTGTATTTTTTTTAAAAAATGTAAACAAGTAACCAGTATTGAATTTATTTCGCCTATAGTGAATTTTTGTCAGCCTTATAAAAAAAAGGAGTTTGGATGTTAACTTATCAGGCAAGTAACTTGCCCAAATTTGATAAATCAATTACTGATTATCAGAACTTTCTGGAGCAAAACCACTTTATTTATGTGGAAACTGAAGATCCCAATTTTGACTGGATCGAATTTTCAAAATTGGTCACAGGTGGTGAGTTAATCCTGCAATATGGGAAACCAATATTCTATGTCAGATATGAACCAGAATTGATCAAATTTTCCGATGCCAGAGGTGAAAGGCGTTTGCTTCCTCATACGGAAGCCAGCGATTATCAAACCCCACCGAACTATCTAGTGCTTTGGTGCAAAAAGCCTTCTGATTGTGGTGGTGGGATGACCACGTTGGCTTATGTGGAAGGATTCCTGAAGACTCTTACGGAAGAAGAAAAGAAAAAACTCATGGAGACTCGACACCATTTTGGTGCCACGAGGGGAGTCCACGCCAACCGCACCAAGGGAGCAATTCATCCGATCCTGTCATTTGAGGGTAAGAAGCCTGTTTTCCGCTTTTCTTGTAACTATATTAAATACGGTGACTACAGCCCCGATCCAGAAAACCTAAAGCCCTTTACTCCCGAGCCGTTTTTGGGAGAAATTGCCGACCGATTTCTAGCGTATTACGAGGAAAATCACATGGCTATTCGGATGAAGCAATACTCATTGTTGCTTTGGGACAACAAATGTATAGCACATGCAAGAACCACCTATAGCGATCCCACTCGAGAACTACAACGCATCTTCTTACGGTAACTGTCAACTTAAGAGTTAAGTGTTAGCTGACTCATGTAGCTGACTCATGTAGCTGGCTAATGACATCCTGGTGATTCCTACACGACGATTTGGTGAGTTGATGAAAGGATAAATGGGTGAGGGGGTGAGTAGGAATCGCCACAAGTTAAAAGGTAAGTAGCAGAATCTTGAGGTAGCTTGCGGAAAACATCACGTATAACACTAATGAGGATAATCTCATGAGAATCTTCAATCAATTGGAATCCAATGTGCGAAGCTACTGCCGTTTATTTCCCACGGTGTTTAAGAAAGCACAAGGAGCTGTTCTAGAAGATAAAGAAGGTATAAAGTACATTGACTTCCTCAGTGGAGTGGGTACGCTCAATTACGGACATAACAACCCACAACTCAAAGAACGACTGCTGGGTTATCTGGAGTCCGACGGTATTGTCCATAGTCTCGATTTAGCAACCGTAGCGAAAGAGGAGTTTCTCGAAGCTTTTGAAGCCATTATCCTCAAACCCAGGCAATTAAATTACAAAGTTCAGTTTCCTGGACCAACAGGAACCAATGCTGTGGAGGCAGCTCTAAAACTGACCCGCAACATAACCGGACGGGAAACGGTCATTGCCTTTTCCAATGGCTATCATGGCGTAACTTTAGGTTCCTTAGCAACAACTGCCAACATTTCCCAGCGAGACGCTGCAGGAATCACGACCGCAGGGGTAACTTTTATACCTTATGATGGGTACTTGGGTTCGGATATTGATACTACAGAGTACCTAGACAAAGTCCTTTCCGACAGAGGTAGTGGAGTAGCCCTTCCAGCAGCAGTGATTGTAGAAACAATTCAGGGAGCAGGTGGGGTCAATGTAGCCAGCTTTGAGTGGTTGCGATCGCTTGAAACAGTCTGTCGTAAACATGATGTGCTTTTAGTTGTAGACGACATCCAAGTGGGATGTGGACGGACTGGTTCCTTTTTCAGCTTTGAAGAAGTAGGTATTTCCCCTGACATTGTTACTATCTCCAAATCCTTGAGTGGTTTCGGTCTTCCTTTCTCATTGGTACTGATCAAACCAGAATTAGACCAGTGGAAACCAGGTCAACACAGTGGCACCTTCAGAGGACCTAACCTAGCCTTTGTTACCGCCAAAGCAGCCTTGGAAATCTATTGGCAAGATGAGAGTCTTTCAGCCTCTGTTAGACAAAAAGGAACTATAATGCAGCTCCGATTGGAGCAGATCGCAAAAAATAACTGGGAGGCCGGTTTTTCTGTTAGGGGCAGGGGCATGATTCAGGGCTTAGACTGCAAAGATGGGAACCTAGCTAATAAAATCATCCGGACAGCCTTTGCTAATGGGCTAATCATGGAAACAGCTGGCGCACAGGGGCAGGTGATTCGATGTCTCCCGCCTTTAACAATTTCTGAAGAAGTCTTAGAGAAAGGGCTAGACCTGCTCGAAAATAGTGTCAACCAAGTCATCCAGGAGACAGTCTCTAAAAAGTTAGTTGATTTAGGAGCATCTGTTTAATTGCTTATGACTGCTGCATTTGGAAATTCTCCAGAAGTCTTAACCCGGATAGAAAAAATTGAAAACATCTGTGGAAGGGACATAGGTAATGGTATAGAGCCCCTTGTGGAGGCTGCCAAGGGGGGGCTGCTTGGTGCAGCTCGTTCGATTGCCGAACATCCATCCCCCCATGTGGCTATTATTACAGGCTTTTTTATTCCCCACGGCACTCCTCCGGCAGCGGAAAATGATGGCCCCATCGGTTGCGCTCACCTAGCAGCGGGATTACTTAGAGTTGGAATCCCTGTCCGTCTGGTTACCGATCCTTTATGTCTTAATGCTGTCAAGGTTGCTGCTCGGGCAGCAGGAATACCTGCTCAAATTCCTTTTGATGTCGTTCCTGTCGATGCAGGGAGTGCAGAAGATCCCTCCGTTTCTTCTATTGTGAATTTATGGCAAAGTGCCGAACCACCAGTTTCCCATGTTATCTCCATTGAAAGAGCAGGCCCGAGTTACGATGGTACTGTCCGAAATATAAATGGGGATGATATCACTGTTCATACTGCTCCTTTACATTTCCTATTTACCCTCAGTGAAATCATCTCCATCGGCATTGGTGATTTGGGCAATGAACTTGGTATGGGAACACTCTCTCAAGAGCTAATTGCCAAAAACATCAAGCATGGAGAACGAATCGCCTGTTATATTCCTTGCCATCACCCGATCGTTTGCGGTGTATCAAATTGGGGAGCAATGGGGTTACTCACTGCTCTTGCTTTACTCCGACCGGACTTGAAATCTAAGTTAACTGAGGGATTAACCTTAGAGACCGATAAACAGATTTTGACAACTCTGGTTAATGAGGGAGCAGCCATAGATGGAGATACCGGATTGCAAGCTCTCACAATTGAGACTTTACCCTGGGAATATCATGGCAAAGTGTTGGCAGAAATTTTAGAAGTCGCCGGTTTGACAAACTCAGTTTGAGAGCGCAGCTCCAATGCTTTCCTCCAAAATATCTAGCCCTTGGGTCAAAGTGTCGGGATCAATCGTTAATGTAGACTGAAGATTAATCACTTCTTTGTTCACTCCCATGGGTTCAAAGATTAAACCCCGCTTGAAAGCTTCATTACTAACTTTTTTAGCCAGCCCCTTTTGTTCACAGGCGATTCCTTGAATCAAACCAAGTCCTCGATGTTCACCCCCGACTTCTGGATAACGAGCGATCATGTCTTTGAGTCGCTTCTTCATTACCTCACCTTTGTCCGCGATTTCCTGGGCAAAAGTATCTGTCTCCCAGTACTCGTCGAGAGCAGCTGTGGCAGTCACAAAGGCTAGATTATTGCCTCGGAAAGTACCAGTGTGTTCCCCTGGTTTCAAACAGTCTAAATCAGGTCGAATCAGCACCACAGCCATCGGGTTTCCATAGGCGCTTAAAGATTTAGCCAGACAAACTAAATCAGGTTTTAACCCTGCCCGCTCAAAGCTAAAGAAAGGACCAGTTCGACCACATCCCACTTTAATATCATCAACAATTAGCAAAATTTCTCGCTCTTGAGTGATCTGGGCAAGGCGTTGAAGCCAAGGAACACTAGCAACATTAATCCCGCCTTCAGATTGAACGGTTTCTAGGATAACTGCTGCGGGTTTTTCCTGATTTAGGCTCAGGTCATCAACCAGTTTTTCTAAGTAATCAAGACTGTCGTCTTTGGTGCCATTTTTATCCTCGAACGGAACCGTTAAGACATGACCGAGGGGAATGCCCGCAGCCTTTTGATAGGTAGGATTAGGTGTAACAGCTAGGGCACCTAAAGTATGACCGTGGTAGCCTTTGGTAAAACAGATCACTGTTTTTCGACCAGTCACTTTACGGGCTAGCTTCAAAGCAGCCTCCGCAGAATTGGTTCCCGTAGGACCGGTAAACATAACTTTATAGTTTAGTCCTCGCGGTATTAAGATTACTTCCTCGAAACGTTCTAGAAACTGCTGCTTAGCAGAGGTGAACATATCGAGGCTGTGGGTGATAGCATCTGACTCAATGTATTCCAGGAGACGCTTTTTGAGCTTGGGATTATTATGTCCGTAGTTGAGGGCACCAGCACCTGCCAAGAAATCTATATAAGTACGCCCACTCTCATCTATCAAGGTATCTCCCACTGCCTTGGTAAAGACTGTTGGAAACAATCGACAGTAGCTTCGGACTTCTGACTCAAGCTTGGTAAAAATGTTCATATGCTAAACCTGCCTATTGTTAATAGTTTCAAGTAGGTGAGACAATTGTGTGTGGTGTACAAAACGCGAAGCGATTCCATTTGCTTAACTTTACTTTACGAACACCGTAACCTAGAAAACTATATACTATTTAGGGTGATAGCAATAGTCAAGTTATTAATAAAAACTAAAATTTTTATTAATAACTTGCTTAAGCCAGAACTGGTATATCCTGATTAAAGAGCAAGTTTAACAATTCAAATAGGATAGCTATAGTCTAAATTTTGATCAGTCTCATAAACCAACAACAGCCTGGAATTAACTGGAATTAACTATGCAAAAAATTCAATTTACTGAAGCTCAGACCGAGGCATTGTTTGATGATCGCGAACGAGACAAACGTTTTCGCAGTTTCTGGGATCCAGAAGGCAGTCTTCACTGGGGTTACTTCGAAAACTTAGCCGAGGCTCGGCCTGAGGACTTTGTGCCAGCCTGCAAGCGCTGGGATGAATATATGCTGGAACAGAGCGGTATTACTGCCGACTCCCGGGTACTAGAAGTTGCTTGTGGAAATGGCAACGCTGCCGTTTGGCTGGCTCAGCAAACGGGATGTGAGGTAGTAGGAATCGATATCAGTAGCAGTTATATCGAGAATGCTCGAGCTAAGGCTAGTAATTTCCCCTCTTTGCGGGTGAGCTTCCAAAAGGAATCAGCCACTAACCTACCTTTCCCAGATGGCTCCTTTACCCATGCCTGGAGTCAAGGCGCTCTTTACCACATCCACGAGCTTGATAAAGCTCTGGCGGAGGTTCACCGTGTCCTAGGGGTAGGAGGCATCTTCCTGTTTGATGACTTGGTAACACCAATTGAGGAAGTTAGTGAGGCAGCCCGCAAGTACGTTTACAACCGACTGCTGTTTGAGCCGACATTTAGCCCCGAAGTTTATGCAGAAAAACTCACTCAGATCGGATTTAACGTTTTGCAGATAAAGGACTTGAGCCAACACCTGAAAAAGAGTTACGAATTGGTGTCCGAGCTAGCTCGGGAGGGCTATCCAGATTTGAGCGCTGCCTTTAAGAAAACCCAGGAGGCAATTGCCGCTAGTGAGTTAGGCTGGTGCTTTTGCCTCTGTGAAAAGGTTAGTGATGACTAATCCGTGACAACTTAAGACAGCTACGCCATAGCTTGAGTGTAGATTCAGTGTAGCTTGAGGGTATGCGATTGACCTTGGCCTAAAGGCCAAGGTCAATCGCATCCAGGAGATGGGCTATATATCCCATCACTCCTCAGAAGTTTTGCCCAAAAACAATAGATTCTACCCCTAACCAGCGCAACCGGCTACAATAGCAAGTGTTGAGATTTGTGTAGTCGTGACCGGCATAGGGAAAGCTTATGGCTGCTGCTGTATTAATCCAGAACCTCCAAAAACGCTATGGAGATGTCCACGCCGTCAAAGACATCTCCTTACAAGTTGAACCGGGTCAAATTTTTGGCTTACTCGGTCCTAATGGTGCCGGGAAAACCACCACCATTCGTTGCCTATGCACGCTCACGGCACCCGACGCTGGAAAAATTGAGGTATCTGGCATTTCAGTACTGAACAATCCTAGGGCAGCACGCCGCCGCATAGGCTATGTGGCACAAGAAGTTGCCCTAGATAAGGTACTCACTGGTCAAGAACTACTTCAATTGCAAGCCGACCTCTATCATATTCCCAAACCAGTTGCCAAAAAACGCATCAATAAACTCCTTGACATTTTGCAGCTCAAGGAGTATGCCCATAAAAAAACTGGCATTTACTCCGGTGGTCTGCGTCGGCGGCTGGACTTAGCTGCTGGCTTACTCCACCAACCTGATGTTTTAGTACTAGACGAACCCACAGTAGGTCTTGACATTGAGAGCAGATTCGTGGTATTGGAACTGTTACAAAAGCTGCGGGACTCAGGAACAACATTACTAATCACCAGCCACTACCTCGAAGAAATAGATGCATTAGCTGACCAAGTGGCAATTATTGACAAAGGGTTGATCATAGCTGAGGGGACACCATCTCAGTTAAAGGATAGTGTTGGAGGCGATCGCATTACCCTGCGCATCCGGGAATTCTCCCCCATTGAAGAAGCCAAGCAAGCCAAACATATGCTGCAGTCTCTGCCCTTTGTGCGAGAGGTGATTATTAACAGCAATCAGGGGAATTCCCTTAACCTTGTGGTTAAACCCCAAAGCAATGCCTTAATGATCATTCAGCAAGCGTTAAAAGACCTTAGTTTACCAACCTTTGGGATTGCTCAGTCGCGACCTAGCCTAGATGATGTCTACCTAGCTGCCACAGGTAAAACCCTGATGGATGCTGAACTGGCTCAGGCTGGGAAACGGGATCTCAAGGCAGAGCGGAAACAAAATATGGCCTAAAGGAGAGATAGGGTAGAGGGGAAAGATGGGTAGATTCTCTACCCAAAGTTTCTTATATCTTCTTTGATCAATAACTGATGTCTAGGTTAACTATTCAGGAGTTTTGGGAAAAGTAAGTCCGAAGCCTCAACCTGATCAAGTAAGCGTGCAGATACATGGACTTCCCAAGTTAAGGATTTCGCTCACTGCCGAAATCCTTAACAAACCCTTGACATTATTACTGCAAATAGATATAGACATATAGTAGTAACAGGATATAATACCAAATCCGGTTAATATTCTAATTTAGATAAATTAATCAGGAAAAAGACGAAAATTAGAGGAATCCAATGAGCAAAGACCTCGAAAATATCAAAATGATTGAGTTTCAGCAGCCCATTAACTGCTGCAACGTCACTGCGATCGCTTATGCATTGACAGCACTAGAATGTCCAACGACTATTGACGATATATTCTACGTAACCAGACTGCCGATTGCCTCGGTTCTAGATGACGGGATGACCCTTGCTGAGACCTATGACACCTTAACCAAGTACGTCGAGGGTGCTAAATTACCGTTCTCTGTAATCATGGAGCATTTCGACAAACCGAGCATGACACTTGATGTCTTTATCAAGGAAGTTGAAAGGGCAGTCTCGGATAACAAGGATATCCACATCCTAAACTTCAGTGTTAGCATCGCCCACGATAATGTCAATTTAGGGGGGGGTCACTTCTCCTTGGTGGCAGACTACGACTCAACTACCAAAGAACTGACTGTCGCCGACACCAATCCCAAGAAGTACACACGCTTTTGGAAATGTCCTATAGAGCAAATGTATAAGGCTTGCGTAGACAAGGATAGTTCCTCGTCACGCTCCCGTGGCATGATTGTAGTCCGGAAGCTTGAGGGCACAGAGCAGTAATTGACATAGTCCAAGACTAACGCTATGGGTTATAGTCTTGGATTCTTGGTAGCAGCTGGCATCGGTGCAATCTTTGATGCATAAGCAATATCAATCTTTTGTTACTCTCCGAAGTAACCAAGTAACAAAAAAGCCAGATTATCCATCAATAAAATAAGGTTGAAATTGATTCATAACATGAATTAAATCGTGCAACCCAAGCCATAACTAAAGATTATTAAAAACAGTTTGGCATCCACTTTCATAATTCCATTGTTGATGGATAGAGAAATCAACACCAGTATTTTTGATATCATAATAAATTGGGTGAGATTGGTTTAAGGAAAAAAACAACGACTGAATTATAAAGGGATTCTTTAAAATAGAACCTAGATAACCGCCATAATTCTTGCTTCAAAAGCTGCCCTCTCAACAGGGTTAATAAAGATTGCTCCAACTATTGTAAGAATCTATTCCACGAATGAATATGAGTAAAACCCTTACCCCTCCTAAATCCCAATTTAACTGGCAACCAGACCTTACTGCACCAATCCCAGTCAATGATACTCCTGGTGTAAGTGAATTTATCCAAGAAACCCTTGCCCTAACCAAACGCCTGTTTATTCAGCTGCAACGGCGTCCTTCTACCTTAATGGCTGGTATTATCCAGCCCCTAATGTGGCTAATCCTATTTGGGGCATTATTCCAAAACGCTCCTCAAGGGATTTTTGGCGAGAGTTTGAGCTATGGCAAATTCCTAGGTGCAGGGGTGATTGTGTTTACCGCCTTTGCCGGAGCACTCAATGCTGGCTTACCGATCATGTTTGACCGGGAATTTGGTTTCCTCAACCGCTTACTCGTAGCTCCGTTAGTATCTCGCTTCTCTATTGTTGCAGCCTCAGCCATATATATAATCGCTCTGAGTTTGCTGC
This sequence comes from Moorena sp. SIO4A5, assembly GCF_010672005.1. Lineage (NCBI taxonomy): Bacteria > Bacillati > Cyanobacteriota > Cyanophyceae > Coleofasciculales > Coleofasciculaceae > Moorena > Moorena sp. SIO4A5. Next base: position 9,637 of record NZ_JAAHHZ010000048.1, read on the forward strand.
AAACTGTGGCAATTGTCACCGCTAGTTCCTTTTTAGGAGCTGGTTTACCGAACTTAGCTGGTCTGGCGATGATTGGCTTGATTGTGTTCTTGCTGGTGGTGGGAGTCACAGCTCTCAGTCTCGGACTAGCATTTGCTCTACCCGGTCACATTGAACTAATTGCAGTCATTTTTGTTACCAACTTACCCCTACTGTTTGCCAGCACAGCCCTTGCTCCTCTCTCCTTCATGCCCAAATGGTTACAGGTGGTAGCCAGTCTTAACCCCCTCAGCTATGCCATTGAACCAATTCGCTATCTCTATCTTCACAATGACTGGTCTGTTGGTAGTATTGTGATGCAGGCTCCCTGGGCATCTATTACCTTTGGCCAATCCCTGTTGATATTGCTTGGTTTTAGCACAGTCGTATTACTCGCAATTTCTCCACTACTCAGCCGCCGGTTGTAATTATTCTTCCTAGGGCTAAGGCCCTAGGATCCCGTGAAAGAATCAATATTAACTCATCGCTTTTTCTGGATGGTTGACTATTGACAGAATCGCGTCAACAGCCCAAAATGAACCTGTAACAATTGTGCAGGTTAACTGTGCAGGTTAACTCAGGTTAACTATATATAAATCTATAGCAGAATACCAGTGAGATTTATCCATTGAGGGGGGATTTCTATGACAATCAGCAACCAATCTGTTTTTACTGTAGCTGTATTGAGTGTAGCCCTTGGCATTACTACAGCGTTACTGCACGGGTCCGCTACTGCCCAAAGTATAGGTACTATTCGAGCGGATGAAAATTTTAATAATCCTAACGAGCAAGACACGTTTGGGGGGTTTGGAGACAGTGGTTTCAACGCTTTTGATTTAATCCATAATGCCCAATTGGGTACAGTTGACATCAATCAGTTCAATCAGGGACAGTCTCAGAGACTAGACGATGCTGCTTCTGAGTTTCGGCGTTTACAATTGGAACGGTTGCGCAATCCCCAAATAGTCTCTCCAGAAAACCAATATCGAGAAAACCAGCCTGCTACGTCTGGAGTTAGCGAAAGTTACTGATAATCTTAGACATTTTGCATCAGGTTTGGATCACGATTGATATCAAGTTCAGTTAATCATTTGATTTACAGGTCATACCATAGATGTTATAGCAGTTCTCAATACCCAATTGAGAACTGCTTTTTTATGATCTAAACTTTGGGAAATCAAGCTAAGGAATCACAGGAGATAGACCTTGAGGTAAACGTTTGGGGCATCGGGAAATTATCCCAGTGCAAGATATTATAGATTCCTGTGTGAATCCAGTTTTCTAAATACAGCTTCTGCTCTGAGGATAACTGGTGTAATTCTTGGCTTTTTGATGATGCTTCACTATTGTCTATAACTTCGTAATGATTCGGAATTCGGCTAAGGACATAAGCAATTAAATCCTCGCGTATCTTAGACTGGGAAAACAGGTCTTGATAGGGAAACTCCGGATACGTTGCTAAGACGTTTTCAATTTCTTGAATCACTATCGATGTAGTTACGTGAACAAGGGTTTTACCCATCGTTTACACTCCTTTTGCCAAACGGTTATTGTCCACCGGTTTATTAATCAATATATAGCGTATTTTAAGCCCTGTTTTAAGTCAATGGAAGTATTCTTAACTGCTGATTAATTGCTGCTAATATTTCCTGACTCTCTACAGGTTTGGTTAGATAATCATTGGCTCCCAGTTCCTTAGCTCGAGCATAGCCATCCTCCTTGGAATCACTGGTTAGAAATATAAACGGTGTTTTCGCTGTATTTAACCTATCTCGTAATATCTGTAGAAGCTCATACCCATCAAGGGATGGTATATTAGTTTCAGAAATAATTAAATCAGGTCGGATAACTTTAGCTAAATTTAACCCGAGCCAACCATCTTCTGCAGTAAGGACATTAAAGCCTTCTAATTCCAGTAAATCTGAAAAATTTGAGCGCAACAGTTTATCATTTTCAATTAATAAAATTGTTTTGTTCATCGCTCCAGCCTCTATAAATTCATGATCAAGATTAATCCCCAACTTGCAGAATCTGTTCTAGCAAGAGGCGATCGCTAGTTGAGCTACCGAACCATAACTTATCTTTTGCCAGAGTACTGAGATATAACTGACCATTTGGTTCAACGCTAAAATCTTGACCCAACACTAACCCTTGCTCCTGAAGCTTCTTGATTGCGACAGTCATCGCTACTGCCACTAAGTCAAGTTCGGGCATCAAATAATCGGGATGACGCAATAGCCACTGACAAGCATCAAGGTTAATCTCTGGTAGTCGATAAACCGCTGCCAGTAAGACTTGCTCAATATAAGTGGGACTGGGTAAAACAGTCAGAAAGTCTTTAAGAGATTTGATAAATGTTGAGTCTTGAGTCTGAAATACATCCACAGCTAATCCGATGTATGACTCATAGTCCTGGGCTTGGCTGGTACCCATATCTCGTTCCTTGGTCAAGGGCAAACTCTTGATACCCAGGACAACTGGTGTGAAGGTTTGTCTCCTCTGGTGCTCTGGGTGGTGAGGATAAGCTAAATCGATCCTAGGACTGATCGTGGGACTCAGGGATAATTGCTCCAAAGGAGTGGCGTTGGAACAATTACTGGAACTGCTACCTTTGTTTGAAAAAATCATACCCATACCCCGAAGTTCAACCCAAGATCTATTTACCTTACCTAAAAATAGAAATTAGGGCGCAAATGTGAAGAGATTGTGATTAGACTTCGCGGCAGTTGTCAGGGAATAGGGAATAGGGAATAGGGAATAGGTGTCAAAATTGACTTAGAAGCTATCCAAAATGATTGCTTAGTTATTTTTGCAAGAGGTCTATTGGGTAGGGTGCTAACTTATGGCTAATCGGTAAGATCTCAAAGGTGAGTGCTATGGAATCTTTTTCCCTCACCCAATTGAGAACTGCTATAGCAGCAATTAATCCTAATCCAGTTCCTGATGATTTGCTGCCGGTTTGGGAGTTTCAATAAAACCTAGCACTGCGATAGCTCAATCGAGCCAATTAAGAATCCCTTGGATTTCTTCGACCAATTCCATAGGTTTAAACGGCTTGGTAATAACTCCAGTTACCCCCAAATCTAGAAACTGCTTTTGCTCGCTGCTCCTAGCTTTAGCGGTTAGCAAAATTGTTGGGATATCCGCTGTCACTGCATTAGCTTGTAACTGTCGAAATGTAGCCGGTCCATCTAGCTCGGGCATCATTACATCTAGCAGAATCGCATCAGGCTGATCTGCCTCAGCCTTAGCTAATCCCTCTTTACCAGAATCAGCTGTCAACACTTCCCACCCTGCTGCTGCTTCTAGAGAAAATTGGATGATTTCTCGAACCCCATCATCATCATCAATCACTAAAATGCGCTTAGTTGTCATCTTTCCCACCTTCTGCTGCTGCTGTTTGTTCTGGTAAGGTAAAATAAAAACTGCTGCCTTCACCAACAGTACTCTCAACCCAGATTTTGCCTCCGTGCTGCTCCACTATATTACGGCAAATCGCTAACCCTAAACCCGTCCCTCCCTTTTTACGGGCATCGGAGGCATCAACCTGTTGAAAACGGCCAAATATACTTTCAAGTTTGTCATCCGGAATTCCCCGGCCCTGGTCTTTAACGGTAAACAAGATCGTGGCACTGTTTGGGTCAGGGGGTGAGGTTCTTTCTGGTTCCTCTGGCTGTTGGAGTTCTACAGTTAACCATAGGCTAGAACCTCTGTCTGAAAATTTAATCCCATTGCTGAGTAAATTGGTTATGACTTGAATAATGCGATCGCTATCAGCCTCGAATTCAATTTCAGATTCAATGGCTTGGGGCGAGACTTCCAATTTAATCCCAGCTCGATTAGCCATCACCTGCACCTGATCAACAGCTTTAACCATCAACTCAGCTGAATTTACGGACTGCTTCGACAAACGGATCTTACCAGATTCCAGACGTTCGAGTTCCAAAATATCGTTAACTAGTCGCACTAAACGCTCAGCACTATCAGCGGCAATGCCAATCACACGCTGTCCTCGTTCAGACTGAGGTTGAATTAGACCAGTTGATAACAGGTTCAAGGCACCATGAATCGAGGTTAAGGGGGTACGGAGTTCGTGGCTGACCACGGAAGTGAATTCATCTTTCATCCGTTCAATAGCGTAGCGCTCAGTAATATCTTCCCCAATACTCATGGTGCCAATTGCCTCTCCCTGGAGATTTTGGAGTAGGGTATTATTCCAAGCAATGATTTTTTCTTGCTTTGACTTGGTGAGAATCGAGTGCTGATAGTGAGGTTTAAAGTCTGGCTCTAGGATGTCCTGGAAGTATTGCTGTACTGACTGTTGCTGGTAATTGGGCAGGAAGTTTTCAAACCAGTCCTTGCCTAAAACTTCTGCTTCTGTGTACCTAGTCAATTCTAGGAAGAACGGATTGACATACTCCACTTTACCCTCTCGGTCTAGTCCCACCACCACCAGTCGCACATTTTCGAGAAGGCTGCGCCACCGTCGCTCTGATTCCTGTAAACTAGCAATTAACTGGGTACGTTCTTCTTCAAATCGTTTGCGTGAACTAATATCTCGCTGCAACACTAAGATATAGCTAATGTTTCCTTGGGTATCATGAACCACTGAGTAGGAGGAGTCTGTGGTAAGAACAGTCCCATTTTTGCAGACAAACTCAATTTCTTGACGATGGGTTCCCTGCTCCAGTAAAACTGGAAACTGTTGCTGGCAAATATTTTGGTATGTGGGGGTAAAGAACTCTTCTAAGCGATTACCGATCAATTCTGATTCAGCATAACCCGACTGCTGGATGACAGCCGGGTTCACTTGCTCAATCATGCCCTGAGTATCTAATATATGGATAAAATCTGGGGCAGATTCAAACAACGAGCGGAATCGTTGTTCGCTTTCGAGTAAAGCAGCTGTGCGCTGTTGAACCCTAATTTCTAATTCTCGATTGAGTTGTTGTAATTCTCGATTGAGTTGTTGCAGTTGAGCTTCTTGCTGTTTACGCTCCGTGATATCCGTAGTGATGCCGTGAAGATGTACAGAGGTGCCATTATCACGCCTAACCACACGAGCGCGATCGTTCAGCCAGCGAATTTCTCCATTACTGAGCTGAATTCTATATTCTAAATCCCACGATTGACGACGGTTTTCTTGAACAGCTCGCCATGCCTTATCAACAGGATCAAAATCTTCTGGCACAACAAACTGTCGCCATAAGTTGTCTTGATCGCTAAATAGCTCGAAAGTTGGGCGACCGTAAACTTGCTCGAAGGCTATATTAACATAGCGCAGTATCCCAGAAGGCAGTGATACTGACCACACCACGTCTTGAAGAGAACTCATAATTGCTCGGAGCCGCTCTTCGTTGGACTTCAGCGCCTTTTCATTTTCTTGAAATGCTTCTTCTGTCTGCTTGCGATCGCTAATATCCGTAATTGAGCCAACCACTCGCACTGGATCACCTGCTTCATTCCAAAGTGCTTGTGCCTGGTCAAGAATCCATTTGTAACTGTCGTTGTTGCACCGTAAGCGATACTCTTGAACATAATAGGAGGTTTTCTGGGCTAAGTGATCCTCCATGGCTTTGATCACCTGGTCTAAATCATCGGGATGGATGTGTGTCCGCCATTGATGGTTATAGTTTCCGATGTCGTAGCTTTCATCATACCCCAGCATTTCCTTACATCGGCTGGATACAAAGGTTTCATTGGTTTTGGGGTTCCAGTCCCAAATTCCCTGATTAGCTGCCTGTAGTGCCAATTGCCAGCGTTGCTCACGTTGCCGTAAGGATTGCTCTGCTAAAATACGCTCTTCAATTTGAGATTTTAGCTCCTGGTTGAGCTGCTCAAGTCCAGCCAGACTAGGTGAATTTTGGATTCGAGGTATAATAGAGTATAATTTTATGGCAGTGTAGACAGAAACTATAGCTGTAATTGCTTTAATAGGGCCTAATAGCCAGTAAGCTGGATCCCAAACGGTCCATAGTTCCATCAGGTGAGTGGTGCCACCGCAAATAATAAACGCCCCAAACAACATCAATAGTCCCTTTAAAGGCAGATTCTGCCGCTGCCTAATCAAGTAGACTAGCAGTATGGCAATCAAATAGTAGGCTAGGGTAATGAGAGCATCACTGATCAGGTGTAGCCACATCAAGTTAGGCTGCCTGAGGTAGCAGTTACCTTGGGGAATAAACGTTTCGGCAAATAGGAGATAGTCAAAGAAATTGATCATAATCGGGTTGACAATTGACATGATTGCTGACAGTCAACCGTTAACCATCAACTGTGAATAAAATGTGATCAACTCTACTATGTCCGATCTGCCAATTCTATGTCCACTAACTGACCATAGTTATTTATTTATCTGACAACATTTGATTCTTCTGTGCTATCATACTAAGTCTTAGTTGGCTGCGCTCAATGCGATTCAACACCCGAGCCAAAAGTTCTGGTTCCTTGATTGGTTTTTGTACGTAATCATCTGCCCCTGCCATAAACACTTGCTGCACAGTTTCAGCATCTTGAGCAGCTGAGAGAAACAGCACCGGTAACTCACCCCAGCGAGGGTCATTGCGTACCACCTGACACAGGTCAATACCGCTAAATTCCGGCATTTGCACATCCAAAATCAGTAAATCGGGAGTACACTGCTCTATGGTCTCCCAGAACTGTTGTGGATCGTTTAGTAAAGTCAATTGGAATCCCCAAGGTTCTAGCACAGTGCGTAGATGATCCAAGATTTGAGGGTCATCGTCAACAATCAATAGCTTTGCCTGTGGTGGACCAGATTGTTGCAACACTTTAGCGATCGCATCCATCACCTTTTGAGGTGCTACAGGCTTCTGAAGAAAACCCCGTCCCCCCAAACGAGCCACTTTGACTCGTTCAGCAAAACTCTCTTGAACCGTAAGTACTACCACAGGTACAGGGGGCTCAGTTGTTTTCAGTTCTGCTAACAGCTCTAAACCATTTCCCGCTGAGTCAGGAAAACACAAGTCTAGCAGTACCACATCAGGGCGCTTACGAGCAATTGCTTTTCTAGCTTGAGATATATCACCGGCCACCTCAACCTGCATTTTCCAGGCTGCTACCTCTGAGGCTAACCCTTGCGCTAGTTTTACATCATCATCCACAATCAATAGTCGTGGGGAGTGGGGAATCGGGAATCGGGAGTTGGTAATCGGGAGTGGTTGACTTTGAGTAGGTTTTGGAAGGTTATCCTCGGTCTCTAGTTCTTGTCGTAGTTCTACCACTAGTTGAGACAGATGTGCTATTACCTCCTCACTAGCTTTTTTCCCAGATTGCAATATCTGCTCAATCTCACGGGATTTGAGAGAGCCTTGATCAAAACCAAAGCTACCGAGGGAACCGGCTAGGGTGTGTGCCTCCCCTAAAGCCTCCTGTCGCAACTTTCCGGTAAGATTACCATCTCGCCAATCCGTCACCGCCCGCTCCAATACATTGAGCCGCTTGATATACTTTGACTTCTGCTGCTCCCAAATGGCACTTAGTCCTGATTGCTTTGGTTCTTCGGATTGAGCCTTAGGGACTGGGGAAACGGAACTATCACTCTTGCTCTTTGATTGTTTCAGGTTAGATGGTGTCTTTTTAGCTACTTTTTTGCCTTTGTTTTTCTCAGTCTTTGTTTGACCTGAACCTTCCTCAGGCAGTTGTCTGAGCCGATACCCCAAGCCGTAGACGGTTTCAATTAAATCATTTTTGACTCCAGCTTCCTTGAGTTTCCGCCGTAAACTTTTGATATGAGCTCTAACGGCATTTTCTGTAGGGGGTTCTTCAAAAGACCAGAGATTATCTAGCAGGAAACTTTGGCTAAAGATGCGGTGGGGATTCCGTAAAAACAGCTCTAATAGACCATACTCCTTAGGTGTCAGATGTAATAGTTCCTGATCGTAGCTGACCTGGCAGTTACTGGGGTCAAGTTGGAGCAATCCCCACTCAAGCACAGGGAGTAGGGGGGTGCTGCTGCGGCGCAGCACTGCTCGAATTCGGGCTAATAATTCAGGTATGTCTAAGGGCTTGACTAAATAATCATCTGCTCCTGCGTCTAAAGCTTCGACTTTGTTAGTGCTGGTGTCTTGGGCAGTGAGGAGTATAATCGGAGTGCGATCGCGTGCGTTTCGCAGCTGCTTGCACAAATCAATCCCCGTGAGCTTGGGGAGCATCCAATCTAGCAAAATCAAGTCATACTTAAATATCTCTGCTAGTGCTATGCCCTCATCCCCATCTGTAGCTAGATCAACCTGATAATGTTGACTAGCTAGCGCTGCCGTTACCACTTTGGCAATACCTTCATCGTCTTCTACTAGCAGGATTCTCACGAGGACCTAACAGCTCCAGCACCAAGGGGATGGGTTAGTTTCTTGATTATATAAATAGAGATTATATAAATATTCATGACTTCGCCCAAATTAACAAAAATTTAGACGAAGTTTGAGGCTTTTGACTTAGCTTAGCCCATGGCTGTCAAGATATCTTGAGCGTGGGTAGCAGTTTTTACCGTCTCATCAACGTGAGTAATTTTGCCCTCGCCGTTGATAATGTAGGTTACCCGCTTGGAGTAACCCCCACCATCAACATCATAAGCCTTGGTGATTGCGCCATCGGTATCTGCTAGCAGGGTGAAAGGCAGACCATACTTTTCCTTAAATTGTTTGTGGGATGCCTCATCATCCATACTGACACCGAGTACCACCATGTCTTTACCTTGATACTCAGTGTAGTTATCCCGAAAGCTTTGGGCTTCCTTGGTGCACCCTGGAGTATCGTCTTTGGGGTAAAAATAAAGCACTACAGTTTTACCCGCAAAGTCGGACAGTGAAACGGTATTGCCTTCGTCGTCTTTGACAGTAAATGCTGGTGCATCTATGCCAACTTGAAGAGCCATAACTTTTGTTTCCTATAGAAATATACTGAACTTATGTATAAAGTTTACAGTAATACGACTTACCTAGTAACTCGACTTTTAGGGTGCCTTCTCTTTAAGCATCATTATACATAAGCGCGTTTGTTGCCCAGTTTGGCCTAGGTCTTGAATAAATTCCAAAATTTCTAGAGTAAACCACCAGAGGTTGGCCTCTAATGTCAAAAAAACCTTAATATAGAAATAATCGGCGGTCAGTATAGTTCTGAGATTTAGTAACTGTGGCAAGAACTTCAATTCAGTCTCAAGGTAGCCAGCCTATTCAATATCCTGACCGAACTACTAAGCGTGCAGAGCAAGCAATGCGCTGTTTGCCATTCCAAATGCCTCTATTGGCAGCGATGCGTTCTAGCAGTGTTCCACTCTTATCTATAGTAGGTCTTGAAGGTGTGGAGAGAAACTACACAACGCGCCCTAGGTCGGAATTGGCAGTAGAAAACGATTTAATGTGGTTGATTCAAGTGGGTGTATTACGTCGAGAAGTAGACGGTCAGGGAATTACGGATAGTTTTCGACTGACACCTTTGGGTCGTCAGTTGTTAGAAAAGTGGGAACGGCTTGGAGAAACCTTACCTCCACCCTCACTATCAGATCGACTCGATCATACCTTGAATCGCTGGCTAAGATTGTCGGTTTAAATCAAGTTGGTGACAGGGTGATATCTCAAATTATTGATCATCTAGGCTAGTTCTGACGCCCTAACCCTGAATTATGAAAGCGATTATGGTGGTGGGTACTACATCCCACGCAGGAAAATCCTTGATAAGCACAGCTCTATGTCGCCTTCTTTCGCGACAAGGCTGGCGTGTCTGTCCCTTTAAGGGTCAGAACATGGCTCTAAATGCCTATGTGACACCTAATGGCGGAGAAATTGGACATGCCCAAGCAGTACAAGCTTGGGCTGCGGGTGTCATTCCCTGTGTGGAAATGAACCCAATTTTACTTAAACCCCAAGGTGACATGACCTCCCAGGTCATTCTTATGGGTAAAGCCGTAGGGAAGGTTAGTGCTGGGGAGTACTACGAAAAGTACTTTGATAAGGGTTGGCAGGTGATTGAAGAATCACTGCGACGTTTAACCAATGAGTTTGATTTAGTCGTGTGCGAGGGAGCTGGTAGCCCAGTAGAAATTAATATCAAGCACCGCGACTTGACCAATATGCGAGTGGCGCGGTACCTCAAAGCTCCCACCTTGCTGGTGGTAGATATTGACCGTGGAGGGTCTTTTGCTCAGGTAATCGGTACTCTCGAACTCCTCGAACCAGAGGAGAGAGCTTTGATTAAAGGTGTCGTGATTAATAAGTTTAGGGGTCAGCGATCGCTTTTGGACCCCGGGATAAAATGGTTAGAAGAACGCACTGGTATTCCTGTCGTTGGAGTTATTCCGTGGATTGATATACTGTTTCCCGCTGAAGATTCCCTTGACTTACTAGATCGCAACACCAGGAACAAGTCCAATAAGGAAGTCACTATCGTAGTAATTCGTTTACCTCGAATTTCTAACTTTACTGATTTTGACCCCCTCGAAGCTGAACCCAGCGTCTTTTTGAAATATCTGTCACCAAATGAAACCTTGGGATATCCAGATGCAGTGATTCTCCCAGGGACAAAAACTACCATTGCGGACATGATGGTACTCCAAAAAAGTGGCATGGCTGAGCAAATTCAAAACTACGCTGCCTCAGGTGGGACAATTTTGGGAATTTGTGGGGGATTCCAAATGCTAGGCAAAACCCTAGTTGATCCCGATGGATTAGAGGGTAAACAGGGACGTCATCCAGGATTAGGCTTGTTGCCCTTAAAAACCTTGATTACCAGTGGCAAAGTTGCCCGTCAGCGGATGGTGACCTCCAATTATCCCCAAGTTGGCTTACCCATTACCGGTTACGAAATTCATCAGGGGCGTTCGCGACTGCTTGAGGCGGAGATGGGAGATAATAAATCTGCTTATCGAGCGTTATTCGATGACCATGGTTTGGGCATTGTTGACGTGAATCAATCAATTTGGGGCAGCTATCTCCATGGCATGTTTGACAATAGTCCTTGGCGACGTGCCTGGTTGAATCAACTGCGCTCCAGACGAGGGCTACCTTCTCTCCCTACTGGGGTTGTCAACTATCGGGAACAACGAGAAGCGCTTTTGAATTCACTGGCTGATACTATCGAATCTCATCTTGATTTAACCCCGATTTTAAGGTCTTAGACTGTTAACTATCAGATTATTCTTGTCAAAAGTAAAAAGTAAAATTGAGAATGGAAAATGGTTAAGTAAAATTATTAATTAAAAATTAAACTAATTAACAATAAACAAATAAATTAAATGACTAATCAAACATGAGTGTGAGCGTTCGCTTTCTACCAGATGATGTAACAGTTGAGGCCGAAGTCGGAGAACCCATCCTTCTGGTGGCTGAACGTGCTGGTGTGTTCATTGCCACAGGTTGCCTGATGGGTTCTTGTCATGCCTGTGAGGTAGAGATAGAAAATGGACCGACTGTTTGTTCTTGTATCACTGCTGTACCTGCAGGTTATGAACAGCTGACGATTAATCTATACTCTGACACCAATTGGTAGTCTATAAATACCATGGCAATTGGCTTTGGTCAAGGTCACTATTAGAATTTAGAATGCAGAATGGTGAATTTGGAATTCACCATTCTAAATTCACCATTCTGCATTCTGACCGACAACCTTGGCCAAAAGGCCACGCAATCGCGTTCAACCTACCCTACACCGAATCGCCTTGGGTGAACAACCTTGGCCAAAAGGCCACGCAATCGCGTTCAACCTTGGCCAAAAGGCCACGCAATCGCGTTCAACTTTCAACCTCCAACCTTCAACCTTCAACCAATTTGCCATTTGCTATTTTCTCTGGTAACTGCTCAATAATCCCACCTCCGAGCACCAGCTCCCCGTCATACAGAACAGCAGCCTGTCCTGGGGTGATGCTGAATTGTGGTTCATCGAACACTAATTTGAGCCGATTTCCTTCTAGAGGAATCACATTCACAGGTACAGCAGGTGAGCGATAGCGAACTTGCACAGAAGCTCGAATCGGAACAGTAGGTTCCTGAATCGATACCCAATTGACCCGATGAACCGTACATTCAGGTTGGGTGGCTTGGTGGCGTTCCCCTACAATTACCCGATTCCTGGCTGCATCCAGGGCAATCACATACAAGGGATTGGGAGCAGCTATACCTAGCCCTTTCCGTTGTCCAATGGTGTAGTGGTGAATTCCCTGATGTTGCCCTACCACATTTCCATCCAAGTCCACGATGTCACCTGTGGTTTGGGAAATATACTTGTCCAGGAACTTCTGCATGGAACCGTGGGATTCGATTAAACACAAGTCCTGACTTTCTGGTTTATCAGCAGTCTTGAGATTATACTCAGCAGCCAGGCGTCGCGTTTCTGTTTTCTTCAGTTCTCCCAAAGGAAATAGGGAAGCCGCCAGCAGGTCTTGAGTCAAGTCATACAGGAAGTATGACTGGTCTTTTGTCAAGTCTAGTGCTCGCCGCAATTGATAGCGATCGCATTCAGCATCATAAGTAATCCGGGCATAGTGACCTGTGGCTATTTTGTCAATCCCCAAGTAGTAGCGGGCATAGGTCAGCATCGGACCAAACTTCACTGCCTTGTTGCACTGAGAACAAGGCAGTGGAGTAATCCCAGATTGGTAACCCGAGACTAAGTAATCCACAATGTTTTCCTGAAAAACATCGCGACTGTCCACAATATGGTGGGGAATCCCTAATTGTTCACAGATAAACGCTGCATCGACCATTCCCTCAGAGCAGCATTGACCCTTCCCTTTCATTAACCAAAGGGTCAATCCGACAACTTCGTATCCTTTGTGATAGAGGGTGGCGGCAGCTACGGAACTGTCTACTCCGCCAGACAAGCCAACAACAACTTTATTCATGAACTCAACAGATTTCTACCTTAGGGAGGTATGGCATTGTATATTATTATTGTAATCCTGCTGACCCTTAAGTCCGTCTACCTTAAGTCGAGTGGGCAAAGTGGGATTTCACTCCTATCCTGGAATCATAGAGTATTAGGATAACTCTGGGAGTATCAGTGTTCATGGCTGGTTTTGGAAATTTGGTTCAAAAAGCGTTTTATCTAGGCGTCGGTATAGCTGCAGCAGCAGGGGAGAGAGCTGGGGGAACCTTGTCCGAAGTGCGAGGTCAAGCTCAGAAACTGGTAGATGAACTGGTAGAAAAAGGGGAGATGACTACCGAGGAAGCCCGTAAACTGGTTGAAGATTTAGTGCAACAGGGGCAACAGCAATCCTCTCAAGCTAACCCTAATGATCCTAAACCTGAGCCGCGCCGGATTGAGATTATTGCTGATGAAGAAGAATCAGCACCACCTGAAGAGCAGAATGTTGACAAACTACGCGAGCAGGTGCAAGCTATGCAAGAAGAATTACGTCGGCTCAAGCGCTAACTTATAGCACTTATCTAGCACTTATAATCAACTTGTCAACAACACTGGTTTAGCACATCATGGTGGTTGAGTAACTATTTACTATGGAAGATGATTGGTCTAAAAGTATTTTTGAAACCCTCGAATCAGTGGCTAATATGGTCGATGAGTTCTTCGAGGGTGTCAGTGAGGCGGTTGAGGAGTTTGCCAATGAAGTTGAGGAGTTTGCCAATGAGGTAGACAATGCCATTGGTGCGGAAATTGACCAGTGTTTGCAAGAGATTGTTGAACCGTTTGTTGAGATTTATTTTGACTTTGAGGTTATGGTCAGTGAAACAGACGAGGATTTTCCTGATTCCGTGACACCATCCTCACAGAAACATCCCGCTTGCATAGGTTGCCGTCATTATCACGGTCAAGCCTACGGTGGAAATTTATTAGTCTGCGCTATGCATCCCTATGGTTGGGACACAGAAGATTGTCCTGACTGGGAATCCCATCCTAGAAATTCCTCAAATCGTTTCTAATGCTAGCAAAACCAATGAGTAATTCCTTTACCCAGGAACAAGCATCACCAGAAGTAGACACACCCCAGATTAAATACGGTGAACAGGAGATTGCCCAAGCAAAACTTATTACCTTTCCCAATCCCCGTATCGGTCGTCCCTATCACATAAACATCACCTTACCGGAATTTACTTGCAAGTGCCCGTTTTCTGGTTATCCGGACTTTGCCACGATTTACATCACCTACGTTCCCAATCAACTGGTGGTAGAACTAAAGGCCCTTAAGTTGTATATCAATACATACCGCGATCGCTACATCTCCCATGAAGAGAGTATCAACCAAATTTTAGATGACTTCGTAGCCGCCTGTAACCCGGAAGATGTCACCATCAAGGGGGATTTTAACCCACGGGGTAATGTTCACACCGTTGTAGAAGTGCGACACCAAAAGTAATCGGTACAAAGGTCATAGGTAATCTTGAGGATCCAGTAAACAATTCCGATATAAACGGAAAATATAGCACTTGCGATCAATTCAGATTGACCCTAGGTGGCGGCAACATAGAACTCTTGAGTTTTTGCTTCAACACTAACCAAAGGAAGACCGGAGCATCAAACAGGTATCGCCGCCACAATCGTCGTGGTTCAGATATTAGCCTGTGTAACCATTCTAAGCCTACCTCGCTCATCCAGACAGGGGACCTTGGTTTGGTTCCTGCTTCAAAATCAAGGGTGGCACCTACTGCCATGAATATTTTAATGCTTGGTAATTGATCTTTGTACTTGTGTATCCACTTTTCTTGTTTAGGCGCACCAACTCCCACAGCTAGTACTGTAGCTCCAGAGTTGTTAACCATTTCTATGATTTCTTGGCATTCAGCTTCATTTTTCTCAAATCCGAATGATGGGGAGTGCGCAGCGATAACCATTTCTCTGCCAACTTTAGCATTGACATTTTCTTGAGCTTTTTTAGCGACTCCTTCTCGTCCACCTAAGAGAAATATTTTAATAGTTTCGTTGTTTCTGTGATATTCATAAAAAGCTGGAAAAAGGTCAGATCCAGAAATTTTCTCCTGTATGGGTGACCCCAAAAACCTTGACGCATAATACACAACTTTACTATCACATAATCTATAATCGGCAATTCGATATGCCTTCATGAATTCAGGGTCTTTTTGTAGCTTAACTAAGTGATCGACATTGGGAGTAAAAATAACCCCGCTATCGAGCCGCTTTAAAAGCTCTGAGATTGATATATTATCAATCTCTAAGTTTAATATTTTGACTATTTCTCTCATGTTTAACCTTTTGACGATGTCTCTCCTAACTAAGGGATAAGCAATAAAAACAGTCAAGTTTTTACCAAAAATCTTCAGACTTGGAACCAAACTCAGTCAATTTACCATTTACCGATCAGCTAACCAAGTTAGCTTGATACTGTTTCGAACAAGATTTTATTTGGGAAAGAATAAAATTACATTATCACAGTTTTAGTAATTTGACTATAAATTTGACTATAGTAGCTCTGAAAAATTGGTAAATACCCTTTTGTCTAGATAGCTGAACCTATAGATCTCCTCTAATTAAACAACAGTAATCCCTTGATGTAGATTACACCAGGGGTTGAAACTATCTCAGGAATTTGACATAAATCTATTTTAGTATTAGCATTAAACTCTAGTTCACTGTGTTAAGAAGCGATGAATTATCGATCAGGACAGTGTTAGATATTTACCGAAATATTCAATCTCATTGTCACAGGGTGATCTAGATCGTATCGAGGTTAGAATTGGTGACTAATTATAACGTTATAGATTAGAGTAAACTGTGATTGAATCAATCAGGCTGTCTGGGAATGAATTCACTTTTCCATCCTCCTAGTCAACCCCGATATGCTTAGATGTTTAGAGCTTAAAAACCTCAAGTCAATTCCTTTCTATAATCCTTAGTAAGGATAGCCTGGTTTAGGCTTGATTTATGCTTAATTTAGTGGTTATGTATTAGGTATTTACTTTAATTAAAAGTACTTGTTTTTACGGTTGCACCAGTCCTCCTTTATGGTTGATTGATGGTTAGTTAATGGTTGATTTTACCATTAATATCATAGCCTATGGGCGAGTCCCGGCTAGTATTTTCTCTGAGCTTAATAAAATCTTTAAATAGTCTTCATAGACTCTACATAAATGAGCTAACGATGGTAATTTTTACTGATCACGAGTCGTTGTCTTGATCAGGTAGTCTTGATCAGGTTTATGGCTTATTTTAAGAAGATTTTTTAGCAGGTAGTAGCTCACCAGCCGAGTCTGAGAATTAGTCGAGCTAACAAATGCCTCAACTCTTTGCTACTTATAGAATGAGACTACATAGTGTGACCGATACCAGTAGTCTTTACAGAAAATTTATACAAGCCTACTATAAGATTCATCGATCCTTCAACCTTCATCTTTGTGAAGCCGACTATTGTTATTTGTAGGGTTAGATGCTGAGCTAAACTAGGCACACTACTTAACCTACCAGAAAATTACCCACAGATCTACCGACCACAACCATGAGAAACCCAGTAATTGCCATTGGCTTGGATGCTGCCGACCCTGCCTTGATAGAGCAATGGATATCTCAAGGGCATCTGAAAAACCTGCGTCGCTTACGAGAACAGGGATCTTACGGACGTTTAAAGACATATGAATACTACCGGGCTGAGACTCCCTGGACAACATTCCTCACTGGTTGTTCTCCTGAGCAAACAGGGTACTGGGCACCTCTGAAAATTAAGGAAGGCACTTACGAAGTAGAAGACATTCAAGCCTACGACTTTGCTGAGTATCAACCCTTCTATGCCTTGGGAGATGACTATCGGGTGGCAGTCTTTGATATGCCTCAAGCTCCCCTGTCCAATCAGGTCAATGGGTTGCAAGTTCTCGCTTGGGGAGCTCACTCTCCTCTGACTCCAAGTCATTCCATACCCAAATCCTTGCTACAGGATGTGATTGATAAGCATGGTGAGCATCCTGTCTTACGCAAAGACCATGCCAGTATTATGGATGTGGCAGCACTCAAGGGTCTTCAGGAACAACTGGAGATTGGTATCGCACGCCGGGGTGCCATTTGTCAAGACTTGTTGGAGCAGATGCCGTGGGATTTCTTCTTAACAATCTTTGGTGAAACCCATACTGCAGGGCATTACTTCTGGCACCTGAGTCAGCCGGATCATCCCCTCTACCCATCTGTAGGTGCTA
Source organism: Moorena sp. SIO4A5 (assembly GCF_010672005.1). Lineage (NCBI taxonomy): Bacteria > Bacillati > Cyanobacteriota > Cyanophyceae > Coleofasciculales > Coleofasciculaceae > Moorena > Moorena sp. SIO4A5. Next base: position 26,763 of record NZ_JAAHHZ010000048.1, read on the forward strand.
AATGCCCTGGAGACCCCGTGTTAGAAATTTTTGAAGCTATTGACGAAGCCATTGGTGGAATTTTGAGCAAAGCCCCGGATAATGCCCAGGTCGTAGTATTTGCTGCCCATGGTATGGGGTCTAACGTCATGGATCTACCGAGTATGTTGTTCCTGCCAGAATTTCTCTATCGCTGGAGTTTCCCAGGTAAATATGGCATTGGTCGTGGCAACTATGGTCAACCCCCAGAACCCCTAGTCAATGATGCCAGGGCTAAAAAGGGTTGGATGGGGAAAGTATGGAGCCTCAAGCATGAATCGAATCCACTCAAAGGTTTTTTAAGACGTCAACTCCCTACCAAACTTTTCAATCCTATCGCACCCTTGTTTGGTTCCACTCCTGGACCAGATCTCATTTCTCCGTTCAAGATGCAGGCAGAATCCGATCCATTCTTTTTCCAGAGTCCATCGTGGTACCAACCCTGCTGGCCTCAGATGAAAGCCTTCGCGCTGCCTAGTTATTCGGAAGGATATATCAGGATTAATCTCCAGGGAAGGGAACCTCACGGTATTGTCCCCCCTGATCAGTACGATGCTGTATGTGAGGAATTGACTCAAAAACTTTACCAGCTTAAAGATGCTCGCACTGGGGAACCAATGGTGAAGGAAATTATCCGCACCCGCCAATCGGCAACTGAAACTGGTCCGAAATTACCTGATGGTGACTTAGTCGTGATCTGGCAAGAAAAATATGCCACTGACGTAGTAGATAGTCCCGATATTGGACGCATTGGTCCAGTTCCCTTTAATCGTACTGGTTCTCACCGCTCTGATGGCTTTTTGGTGATTCAAGGACAAGATATTGAGCCAGGTTCTAGTTTACCAGCTGGTCATTCTCTAGATTTAGCCCCCACTATTCTGAATTTGATGGGAGCGCCGATTCCTGACTATTTTCAAGGTAAGCCCCTCTCGGCAATTAAAGAAACTGTTGTGGCTGGTTAACTGAAAATTAACTAGTGACTAATTTTAATTAGTCGCAAAGGGAATTGAGTGTTTTCTGTTCAGTGTTTTTTGTTGAATGTTGTTGAGTGTTGATCGTAAGTCAACACTCAAACACTCACCGAAACCCCCCTATACTAAGTGTTATCACGTGTTATCACTAAGTAATAGCACTAAGTAATAGTTGTGAACCCAGAGATTCTTCAATGTCCATTCTCAAGTTTTGGATAGCAGGGTTAATTACTACCGTAGCAGCAATAGGTGTATCCGTTCCCAGTTGGGCTCTACCACTGTCTCCTGGCGATCGCCTTAGACTCTTTGTGGCTGGCGAAGAAGAAATCCCGGAAGCTGAACGCTTCAGTGCCACCTATGAAGTTAATCTGGATGGTTACATAAAATTTCCCTACCTAGACCCGATACTGGCAGCGGGTCGAGAAGTATCAGAAATCGAGCAAGACCTAGTCAAGGCTTTGCTGGAAGGGGGCTTTTTTCATGCTGATTTCCTCAAAGTCAGCATTCAACTCTTTGAGTGGGCTCCAATTCAGGTAACTGTGGGAGGAGCTGTTTTTGAACCTGGTCGGGTTTTGATTAATGATACGGATTCTAAAGGTCGAGACTTACCGGCATCGATTGCTACTGTCTCAGGAGACTATCCTCCAGAACGCTACCTAACCTTTGCTATTTTAACGGCTGGCGGCATCAAACCAAATGCCAACATTGAACAGGTGCGCTTGGTTCGGGGTGAGCAGGAACAGGTAATTGATTTATCTGGTGTGTTCACCGGATCACCAGTGGAGGATATTCCCTTGATTGCTGGAGACCAAATCATTGTTCCGACTCGGGAGTTGCCTCAATATTATCTAGCCAGACCTTCCCAGCTGACTCCCTCAACTATTCCTGTGTTTATCTCCAATCTCACTAATCCCAATAATGGACGTGACCTTAGAATCCAGGAAGTTGAATATGGCTCCCGTCTATCTCAAGCTGTAATTGCTGCTAGTTGTGTTGGAGGCACAGAAAGCACAAATGCAGATCGCCGTGCTCTGTTACTGCAAACTGACCGTACTACTGGGGAAACCCTGGCAAGAGAACGTTCTGTAGAGGACTTGGTGAAGAAGCCTAATGATGACCAAGTTAATCCAGTGCTGATGCCAAGAGATAGTGTCGCTTGCTATGATTCAACGGTAACTAATGTCAAAAGTGTTTTTGACTTTATTGGGGATATCTTCAATCCCATTCGGATTATTAAAGACATATTTATACCCTAATTCATATTGAGGATAGCTAAAATGTTATAATTAATGCATCTATCACAAGTTATAAGCTCACGAGATCTGACTCTTCATCAGGGGTGTATTGGCTACGGGTTTAAGCCATTGCTTGATAGTGGGGTAAAACTCTCTGCCAAGTCTTTCATAATAGAACAAAATATCAAAAATCATAACTTAAGACTACAACTTAAGACTACAACTTAAGACTACAACTTAAGACTACAAATGTGGATTTGCCAGGTGAGATGCTCCAATGACTACTAATTATAAGACCATAGCCCCATATCCCTATGAAAAATCAAATCTCATGCCTCTACGTTGGCTATTTTACTTGTGTTTAGGGATATCCGTTAATGCCGGAATTTGGGGCTTAACATTTTTTTATTTGAAATCAGCTCAGCCAACTTATACCAGTAAATGGGCAGTATCACTTCCTGTCTCAGGCTCATCCACCAGAATTAATATCCCAGAATTAGGGGGAGCGAGTTCAGATGTTAGGTCACCATTTGGCGATCGCTCCCATGACCCGAGGGAAAAGATGAAATTCATTGCGGAAAGTAAGCCGGTACTGAAGGATGCTGCCAGTATACTGAACATGTCCCCTGAAGAGTTGGGCAAGCCTAGGGTCAAAATAGTAGACAATTCAACTATGATGGCCTTTGAAATCAAAGGAGACTCTGCTGAGGAAGCCCAACAGAAAGGTTTTGCTATGCACCAGGCTTTCCAGGAGAGACTTGAACAACTTAGGCAAGAAGAAGTAGTAGAAAATCAGCTACCAATTCAAGCTGATTTGGAGGCAGCTAAGAAAAATTTAGCAGATATTCAGAGACGTCTGTCTGAACACAAAGCTAGAACTGGATTGAACTCGAAAGAACAAGTTAACCAGCTATCATCCACTATAGAAGCCTTACGACAACAACAAATCGATTTGTTAGCCCAAGGGCGAGAAGCAAAAGCCAATCTCAGCAACCTCTCAGCTAATCTAAAGTTGTCATCTGGGCAAGCTGCTGATGCTTTTGTACTTAAGGCTGACCAGATATTTCAGCAAACCCTAAGGGAATACAGTCAGGCTACGGCAGCCCTGACGGTTTTGAGTTCCAAATACGGTTCCAAGCATCCATCTGTAGTAGACGAAAAGAGCAAGCAAGAAAGTGCTAAAGCAGCTTTGCTAGAGCGTAGTCAATCTCTGTTAGGTCGCCCCATGTCTTTGGCAATTATCGACCAGCTCAGTGTTAACTCTGGGCCTGAAACTGGTTCTTCCAGGGAAAATTTGCTGCGCCAAATTGTTGAGGTGGAAGCACGGCAAGAGGGTGTGGAAGCTAGAGCCTGGGTATTAAGCAACCAGATTGCTGAGCTGGAAGCCAAACTCAAACAAATGAGCCAGGATGCTTTGAGGATGGAGATCCTAGAACGCAATATGCGCATTGCGGAAACTATCTATGCTTCAACCTTAACTCAATCAGCCATTGGTCGATTCAACCAATCCCTTTCCTATCCTCAAGTTCAGCTGCTAGCTGAACCCAGCTTACCCCCAGACGCGATAGCACCGAAAAAGTCATCGGCTTTACTTGGTGCAGCAGCTGGTTCCTTCTTAATTAGTGCAGGACTATTTTTACTGTGGTTACGTCCCCATTTACAAGGTAAATCACAACCCTCAATGTACGGCAAAGTAGAATCGTTTAACTCTGATGTTCCACCCTTACGTTCTCAACCATCAAATAATAGCTTCACAACATCTAATAGCTTCACCTCGCCAATCGGTAACCAAAGAAAAGATTTCTGATACAACTAATCCACTTGTTATCAAGCTAGACATCAGAGAATGGCACCAGTAACCTAAGCCATTAGGCAGGCTTTAATGAAACCCCAAAACTTTGAAGAAAAAGTAGTTTTCTATTATATAATTTCAACATACTTATTATTTTTTTTAGGCGCACAGTTTGTTTTTGCCCCAGCCCTAGCTTGGCTGCTAACCTTTTATCTAATTAAGAAGCTTTGGCAGCAAACATCAGATACTCCACCGGAAGAAAGGATTCGGATTCCCATTGGAGTCTGGGTCTGGATTGTTTGCATATCAGTCATTGGCCTAGCCTTAATTATGGGTCATTTAGATTGGGGTTTCTCAACTGTTAAAACTATAAAATCCTTTATTAACTCCTTTTTAAGAACTTGGGCACTTCTGGCCTTATTTCCTTTAATTGGTTGCCTCAACATCCGACCACAAATAATCTATAGAGCAATTTCTATCCTTTCCCTACAAACTCTGATATTGGTACCACTTACCTATGGGTTAAGTCTGACTGGGTTAGAGATGCCCTTGTATACTAGCACCCTAATGGCAAAAATTGGCGGTAACAGTGAGCGTTACTACGCCGTAAGTCCTTACGTGATAAAAAGTGGTGAAACACGCCTTTTCTTATTTGCGCCTTGGGCTCCAGCATTGGCATTTGCCTGTAACGTACACTTTTTCCTTAGTAGTAGAGACCCGGACATAAAGTGGCGTTTTATTGGTATGATTGGTTGTGCTGCTGCAATTGTAGGTTCACTGTCCCGGATGGGGATAATCTGCTTAGTGGGTATACCAATACTGGTAACATTTTTGGGAAATCTAACCGAACCCGCCATGCAAATTACGGCAGGAATAGGGAGTTTTATTGGTGGTCTATTTGGTCCCCAACTGCTGATGATAGCTAGAAACTTGAAAGACTCTTTTTCCAGTCAAAGATCTGCTTCGTCGCGGGTTAGATCGGCCTTAGCCCGGCTTTCTCACCGTAAGTGGGAAGAAGATGCACCGATTTGGGGTCATGCCATTATAGTGGGCAAAGGCCCTGATGTTGTCGCTGGTATGCCTATTGGAAGTCACCACACTTGGTATGGTGCTTTATATACTCATGGAATCGTCGGGTTTATTGGCATCTTAATTCCTATAGTATATACTTTTATAGAGCTTTTAATTAAAGCTCAAAGGAGTAAGCTTGCTACAACAGCACTAACAATACTATTAATTTGTATCCTGTTTTCCTTTGGGGAAAATCTAGAAACATTAGCTTACCTCTACTGGCCTGGTTTGGTTGTAGTAGGGATGGGACTAAAATAAAAATGCTCAAGAGGTTTTTAGAGACCTTTTGTGGAAAATTACCATGCACTAATTATATACAAAAAAAGGATAATCGCCATGGCCACCATATCTGTAATAGTTCCAGTTTATAACGGAGAAAAAACTATATTAGAAACGATCCAATCGATTCAAGCACAAAGGTTTTCAGATTTTGAGTTAATTGTCATTAATGACGGCTCTACTGATGGTACATTAGATGTAATCAGTACAGTCAACGATCATCGATTGAAAGTGTTTTCCTATGAAAATGGCGGATTGCCAGTGGCTCGTAATCGTGGTATTCGTCGCTCTAGGGGCGAGTTTATTACGTTTATAGATGCCGATGATTTATGGAAACCCGATAAATTGGAGCTACAGTTAGCAGCACTGCAAAAAAATCCAGAAGCTGGAGTGGCTTACAGTTGGACAGCATTTATAGATGATAATAGCAAGTTTTTGTTTGCTTGGCAACCACTCTATTGGGAGGGTAATGTTTATCCTCAATTACTAATTCGTAACTTTATATCCAGTGGTTCCAATATCATGGTAAAGCGGAAGTATATTGAAGCAGCTGGAGAATTTGACCCATCCCTGAAATCAGTTGAAGATTGGGATTATTACCTCAGGCTAGCAGCTTTATGTCCTTTTGCACTGGTTCCTAAATACCAAATTCTCTACCGTCGCTCTTCCCAGTCAATGACCTCTAAAGTTGATGTGATGGAGAAGGCAAACCTAATTGTAATTGAAAGAGCCTTCAAGGCAGCTCCACCAGAACTTAAGTCTCTTAAAAATAAGAGTTTAGCAAATGCCTATCGTTATCTTGGTAAGCAGTGTATAGCTAATGCTTTTGATGATGAAGGAGTAAAGCTAGCTAGTCAAAAACTCAGCTATTCCATAAAGCTTTATCCCAAATTTTTGCTAAGCAAGGAAACTATCCGTATAATTTTAAAACTATTAATTCTTAAACTTATGCCTAAAAAAATAGCTGGACATTTAATCGAAATCATCGGCAAAAAAATGCCGCTGGTATCTGTTGATAATCAAATTATTTCAGAGCACTAACTACCACTAAAATTTTACAGATATCAGTTTCGACAGATATCAATCATCACAAGGATGGCAGCATGGGAGATCCACTGTGAACATTGTCAAAACAATTGGGAGTACCATCAAGAATAAACTAGGTAACAGTAGCACTTTTACTCGCAATCTTGGTTGGATGGGAGTGGCCCAGGCATTTATTCGGGTTTCCCGCTTAGGTGCAACGTTTATTTTGCCACGCTTCTTAACTCCCCATGACTTTGGATTAGCTGCACTGGTTCTGACGACCTATGAATATTCACAAACAGTAACGCGGATCGGTGTTCATTCTAGGATTATACAGGCGGAAGCCGATGAGCTAGAAGACATTTGTAATAGTGCTTATTGGTTAAATTGGGTACTTTTTGGAAGTCTATTCGTTTGCCAGTGTATTGCTGCTTTTCCAGTTGCGTGGTTTTATAAGGATAACCAACTTATTTTACCCATTTGTCTATTAGCATTTAACTTTTTGATTGCTCCTTTAGGGGCAGTACAGTCAGCACTAATTCAAAGGGATAATCGAATTCAGATAACGGCTACTGCTCGCGCTATAAGATATGCCACCGCCAATATTTTAACCGCTGTCTTTGCTGTTCTTCATATGGGAATGTGGGCGATAATACTTCCCATACTAATAGCTAGCCCTATAGAATTTATTACATATCTTTTCAAACATCCCTGGCGGAAAACTGGATCTTTCACAACCAAATACTGGGGTAAAATTTTTAGCTTTGGAATCAATTTCCTGGGGATTGAACTTTTAAAGACTCTCAGGGAAACTCTCGACTATCTTATCATTGGTCGCTTTATAGGAATTGACCTATTAGGTGTTTACTACTTTGCTTATAATGCTGGCTTGGGAATTAGCTTAACTATAGTCCAATCGATTACTACTGCTTTATACCCTGCCCTATGTGAAGTACGGACAAACTTATCGAAATTTAAGCAAACATACTTTAACAGTCTGAAGACGATTGGAAAAGTGATTGTTGGTTTTGTTGCTTTACAATCAATTCTAGTTCCGTTGTATATCCCCATTATGGTTGGGGAAAAAATTAATACGGAAGGCTGGAGTATGGTGGTTCCGATCGTGATTTTAGTTTGCTTATCAGCAATTCCTAGACCCTTTGATATTGCTGGGTTTCAGCTTTTAGCAGCCATTGATAAACCGCAGATTGGCTTGCTCTGGAATGTCTTATTTACCATGATATTTTCCTGTAGTCTACTGATAGCAGTGAAATGGGGAATCATCACTGTCGCTGTATCGGTTTTACTCGTTCATGCCCTTTTAATTCCCTTATTTGTGGTTTGGTCTGCTAGGTATGTCTTTGGTAAACCTGAAACCTCTCCTGTCACCTTAGAGCATACTTTACTCCAATCTCATACTATACTCCAATCTCACGATGAGACTGATACTGATCAGTTTTATGTCAGCCAATGGACTTTATCCTTAGCCAGTAGTGGGACATTCCCTAACACTCAGGTTTCTGAATTTCGTGATGCTGACAGTAATAACAGTAATAACAGTAATAGCAGTGCAGGCTTAAGCGATCCCATTGATGATCCCAGAAAACACCTGAAGTTGATAGCTGAAAGTGTGACGGTTTTAGAAGAAGCGGCAAAGCAGCTCAATATATCTGTAGATAGCTTAGATAAGCCTTCGATTCAACTAATCGATAACTCTACAATGATGGTTTTTGAAATCTCAGGAGTCACCCCTGAGGAAGCGCAACGGAGAGCCTTCGCTATTAATCAGGCGTTTAACACAAGACTGGAACAACTCAGAAAGCAAGAAATTGCTCAACAAGAAAAAACTATCCCAGTGTATATAAAATCAGCCGAAAACGATCTAGAAAAAGCACAGCAACGCCTAGCTGAAAAAACGGCTAACATAGGATTACCCTTAAACCAGCTCTTAGAGACAATAGAAGCACTACGGCGCAAAAAGATTGAATTACGGCGCAAAAAGATTGAATTGCTGGCTGAACTAGTTAGCACTCAGTCTGATCATAGTCATTCTACCAATCCTCAGATGATGAATCCTTTTCACCATCAGCCTCAAGCTAGCTTATTCCAAGATTATCCGCCCTTAGAAATGGATGATATTAAACCACAACTACAAGGTAGTGAAGACAAGGCCAGGGATCTAGAGTTTCAGATTTCTCAGCTTGAAGTAAAACTTAGCAAAATGTCCCAAGATGCCTTGAATCTGGAAATTATAGAGCGAGATTTACGCATTGCGCAAACCCTCTATTCCTCTGTTTTAAGCCAATGGGAAATAGTTAAGTCAGACTCATCTATTATGTATTATCCCCAACTGCAATTGGTAGCGGGTCCCACCTTACCTACCAGATCACAAATGCCAGAAAATATAGTACAATTGGGTAGAAAATTGTGATCAGTTCCTGGGAATATGATAGTGCTCAGGAAGCAATTTTTATTCGTCAGTTGTCAGTTTCAACTATTTATATCTTTTTTTTGATGATTTTTTTTTAAAAAAACTAAATCAAAACTATTTATCTTTAAAACCAGTGTTCAAACAATGAAACATGTTTCTGTCATTATTCCAGTCTACGGAGTTGAAAACTATATTGCAGCAGCGGTGCAGTCTGTTCTGGAGCAGACCTATACCAACTTTGAAGTGCTCATTATTGACGATGAATCCCCAGACAGTAGTATAAAAATTTGTCAAGAATTCTCGGATCAGCGACTTAAGATTATTAACCAAAATAATCGGGGACTTGCTGGAGCGCGTAATACAGGAATTCGCCATGCCAAAGGAGATTATTTAGCGTTTTTAGATGGAGACGATTTGTGGTTGCCTCAGAAACTGGAAAGACATATTGAACACTTAGAAAAATTCCCAGATATCGGGATTAGTTTTAGCCGTTCTGCTTTGATTGATGAAGCTGGAAATTTTATGGGTGCCTATCTAATGCCTAAGCTCACTAATATTACTATATCTGATTTGTTTCAAGAGAGTCCGATCGGGAACGGTTCGGCTGCTGTAGTTCGTCGCGAAGTATTTGACACAATTAAGTATCAGGATAATCTTTACGGCTCTACAGAAGATTATTACTTTGATGAAAACTTCCGTCGTGCTGAAGATATTGAATGTTGGCTTCGCATCGCTATTCAAACTGACTGGAAAATTGAGGGAATACTTGAAGCACTAACCCTGTATCGAATTAATACACAAGGGTTGTCAGCCAATCTCTTCAAACAGTTCGAGTCCTTGGAACAAATGATTGAAAAGACCCGTTCCTATGCTCCCACAGTGACCAGCCGATGGGAAAACATTTCTAGGGCTTACCAATTGCGGTACTTGGCTAGGAGTGCGGTTCGTCTTAAAGTAGGTTCAGATGCTGTGACACTTATACATCGCTCATTATCCAATCACTGGCTTATCCTACTAGAACAGCCACGGCGAACAATCTTAACCTTAATAGCCGCTTATATGCTTTGGTTATTACCGAAGTCTTTATATGCTCAAATTGAATTGCTTGTCTCTAAGCTGCTCAAAAATGTTAAAAAACAGCCTCTTGTCCAAAACTAGTACCGCTCGCGGAATTCAAAATTCAAAATTCAAAATTCAAAAACCTTATATAGAGGTTTTTAGCCTAATGAGGTACACAAAACTTTTTACCTCTTTCCTCTTCCGACTTTACTGCTCTCTGCTACGAAAGCGCCCCGCGTGGGCCACGGCCTCAGTACCTGCTCCCTAAAAGCAAAAAAAATGTACCTTACTAGCTTAAAAAGCGCTATAATAAAATAAGCTTATTATATAAGCGTTTACCTAGTTTTGGATCGTATCTTTATTGACCTTTTGCTTCCTAGCATGGTTAAATAATTTCAAGGTTTGAGTCTACTATGAACAAAGTATCGGTAATTATTCCAGTATATAAGGTTGAAAAATACATAGCAGCCACAGTAGAATCTGTGCTCGCCCAAACCTATAAAAATTTTGAGCTGCTACTCATTGATGATGGCTCTCCTGACAACAGTATCGAAATATGTAAGCAAATTAACGATCCTAGAATTAAAATTATTCGTCAGGATAACCAAGGAGTATCAGCGGCAAGAAACACTGGGATTCGCCATGCTGAAGGAGAGTATATCGCTTTCTTAGATGGAGATGACCTCTGGGTTCCAGAAAAGCTAGAAAAGCATGTTTTGCATCTAGAAACATCACCCCATGTAGGAGTGAGTTTTAGCTATTCTGCGTTAATTGATGAAACAGGAACTCCGTTAGGAATCTATCAAATAGCCAAAACTAAAGATATAACTACAGATTATATCATGTGTCGTAATCCCATTGGGAATGGTTCAACACCAGTGATTCGGCGAGAAGTGTTTGAAGCAATTCGAACCCGAAACGAGCAGGCTACCGAGGATGCTTATTTTGATACTGAATTGCACAATATCGAAGACGTGGAATGTTGGCTGCGCATGGCGATTAAAACTGATTGGCACATGGAAGGTTTGCCAGAGGCGCTGACTTTATATCGTATTCATTCACAAGGGCATTCAGCTAGTATACTCAAGCATATAAACTCTCTAGAAAAGGTGATTGAGAAAACACGTGCCTATGCTCCAGAGGTAATTGCTGAATGTGAAAACCCAGCCCGCGCCTATTATTTACGGTTTGGTGCTCGACGTGCCCTCAGCATCAACGAAGGCTTGATGGCAACAGAATTGTTTAATAAGGCTTTAGCGACTTACTGGCGTATTTTGCTAGAGGAACCGCTTCGTACTCTGTTGACCGGGGCTGCTGCTTATTTGCTCCGACTTTTACCTAAAACTATTTACCAGCAAATGGAAGCTGTGGCTTTGAAAACGACAGGAGCTTCACAAAAGCGCCGAATTTCTCAGGAGCAAGCTTAGTTTTTAATAGGGTGCTTGACCAGGGCAAACGCATCTTATTTTTGTACATGCTGGCGGGGTGAGGATTTCAGCGATCTAGTCCTGTTTTTAATCAATTGATGAAATCCTTACTGGATAAGGGTTTTGGAATTTAGATGCGTTGGCCCTGGGTGCTTTACAAACACTTTGTAAAGCTTTTATAAAAATTTGTATATAAAACTCCTCAACACTCATTAGTTTCTGCTATAAACTAAAATCTGAGGTTTATATGGGGCTAAAATAAAAAATGAATCTACCTTTAACCATAAAAACTCACCTGAAAGAGTTATTGATTGGCACACCGTTTGAGCCTGCGGCAAGAAGTATTGTTGATTTGATCAAGCCTCCCAGCCAAAAGATCCTGACCAGCAGGCAAGATGACACCTATGTCTATCAGATTATGAAGCGGATTTTAGACAAATCCTCAAACTGTATCGATGTGGGTAGCAACATGGGGAGTGTGTTGACAAAAATATGCCAACTGGCTCCCCTCGGTGAGCACTATGCTTTCGAGCCGCTCCCCCGGCTGGCTACTCGGCTGCAAAAACGGTTCTCAAAGGTTCATGTTAGGCAAATTGCCTTGAGTGATTTAGAGGGAGAAACCACGTTCTGGCATGTTGTTGATGCTCCAGCACTCAGTGGTCTAAAACAAAGAGACTACAGCTATTGGGGCTATAACAATGCTCAAACAGAATCCATTGCTATCAAAACTCAAACACTTGATGACATCCTTCAACCTGACTTCAAAGTTAATTTCATTAAGGTAGATGCAGAAGGAGCAGATTTTAAGGTTTTCAAAGGTGCTATCCGAACCTTAAAAACCCACAAGCCTTACCTAGTATTTGAATTTGGTCATAGTGGCATGGTTGATTATAAAACAACGCCAGGTATGATGTATGATTTGCTAGTCAACCAGTGTGGTTTGAATATTTTTAAACTTAACAGTTGGCTACAGGGGTTAGCTCCACTCAGTGAGACGGAATTTACGATAATCTGTGAAGAAGACTCTGCTTGGAATTTCTTTGCTACGCCTTAGGGGTCGCTAGAAAACACAGGAGCATTCTGTAGGACTTAGGAAAAACTGGGCAACAAACCCTATAAATCGCTATAAATAGTACGGTTGGTTATTATAGTACCCTACTAGTAGATTGACTGGGTAAGTCTTGTCCAAGTTGCTGATCTATTATTTATATGATTGACTGGCTTGCGATCGCACTCAGGGTGCTTTTAGGCTTATTTATTTTTGCGCTTGGGCTAACCCTTGCTAAGTGGATTCCCAATCACCGGATTCGAGCTATTACCCAACCAAACCTTTGGTTTAGGCAAAGGGTTACTCTAGGACTGATGATCCTGACTAGTTTGATGATGCTGGGGTCAATTGTATTGGTCACTGATATCGTTAAAGTCAATTCAGGACAGGCTGAGGTAGTTAGCTCTCGGAAATACCAGACCAACATTCGCCTCGGAACAACTAATGTAGCGATCGGAGGTGGTGGTTATGTCACTGGTGTTTACCTCCATCCACTGGAGCAAGACTTAGTTTATATTCGGACTGATGTGGGTGGCTTCTATCGTTGGGATGAGGCGAAGCAACGTTGGATTCCCCTGACAGAACACTTTCCCCTCTCCCAGAGTAATTACTATGGAGGAGAAGCACTGGCTGTTGATCCGAATGATCCAACTATTGTCTATATTGCGGCTGGAAAATATCCCTGGGCTGAACCAGGAACACTATTTAAATCTACCGATAAAGGACAAACTTGGACAAAGTTGAACCTAGACCTCAAGATGGGGGCTAACCACAAGAAAAAATGGCTAGGAGAGAGACTAGCTGTTGATCCGTTCAATTCCAATATTATCCTGTTCGGCTCTAGAGAAGATGGACTCTGGAAATCATCGGATGCTGGTGCTACCTGGGAAAACGTCACCTCTTTTGCAGGTAAACCAGATAACAAAATTGGTATTACAGCGATTGTCTTTGATAAACAGGTACCGGGCTTAGTGTATGCTTCTCCCTATGGAGATGGCATCTACAAATCTACTGACTCTGGGGTCAGCTGGACTCAGGTAGCTGGTAGCCCAAAAACAGTCAATCGCATGGCTGTGGGAAAAAATAATATCCTCTACGTCACCAGTACCAGTAATCCTGGAGTCCACAAGTATGGCAATGGTGTCTGGAAAACCATGAAACCAGGAGGATCTAATCGCATTTTTGGTACGCTCAGTGTGAATCCTGCTAATCCTGAGGATATCTTAGTTGCCCTAAACCGCACACAAAAAACCAAATTCTACCGTTCCCTGGATGGCGGCGCTACCTGGAAACAGCAGCACTCTTCTGCTAACAACACTATTCCCTGGTGGCCGAAGAAGTTTTTTGCCAATCATATGGCAGCTATGGAGTTTGACCCGAAAGTACCGGGAAGAGTTTGGTTTACGGATTGGTACGGTGTATGGCGGACAGATGATCTTAATGCTAATCCCGTTGTTTGGACTAACTATGCCGCTGGACACGAGGAAGTTGTTCCCTTCACTCTGGTTTCACCACCCCGTGGTCCGATACTGGTAAGTGGGGTGGCGGATGTGGATGGTTTCTACCATAACCAAGGATTAGATACTTACCCGTCTCAACGACTTGGTCTGGGGGAGCCCGGTAAGTCATTCCAAGATACCTATAGTATTGCTTATTGTGAAACTAAACCCTTGCAGATGGTTCGGGTTGGTGGTAACCGCTGGAATTCAACCTATACTGGAGCTACTTCCACCGATGGTGGTCTGACATGGCAACAGTTTGCCTCATTTCCAGACAATACGATGCCGATGCGGGTGGCTATGTCTGCTACTAACCCCAATTTATTTGTTGTGACAGTTAGTCAAGGTCAGCCCCTGCGCACTAAGGATGGAGGGGTGACCTGGCAAAAGGTTTCAGGATTACCGAATGGTCCGGGTGGTCCATGGAATTGGTCTCAATCTTTAGCGGCAGACCCTGTAGATGGCAACACGTTTTATTACTATGCCAAAGGCAAAGTCTATCGTTCCAATGACGGCGGCTCATCCTTTCAAATTGTGAATGATTCACTGCGGAATGAAGGTTGGCATTCCCTGAAAACGGTGCCAGGGGTTAAGGGTGAAATTTGGCTGAGTCTAGACCGCAAGGGTTTTTATCGCTCTACCGATGGTGGTAAGTCATTCCTTAAGGTCCCTTCAGTAACCAGAGCTCACCTATTTGCTTTTGGTAAAGCACCCCAGGGAAGCGACACTCCAGCACTATATATTTATGGCAATATTGATGGAAATGTTCCCAATCTCGGAAATGGGGTTAGGAATCAGGAAGCTAGAGGGACTTCAGGAAGGTCAGCCAAAAGCCGTGCCCAAGAACCAGGAATATTCCAGTCTCTTGACATGGGACGCACGTGGACACGGATGGGCGATCGCTCCCGACCAATTGGCAATAGACCTGGTGTGATGGAGGCGAGTAAGCAGGAGTTCGGACTTGTTTTTATTGCTACCAATGGTAGAGGAATATACTATGGATCACATTAGGATTAATTTTGATTGATTGCTTAAGATTTTTATAAAATTTTCCTTGTAATTCGGGTAATCCTTATTGAATAGGGAATACACTAAATTACTGACTCGTTTCGTGTTAATCAGGGAATCAAACTATGGCAATCCTGCAATTTTTAATCATTAGCGCCATTTGTATGGTGTTAATCAAGTTTGTTGCTTCTTGGTTTGGGTATGGCAACATACCGATACTGAATAAATTGGTGACAATTATTCTCAGCGTCTTCGTGACCTTTGAAATTATTCAGCTGGTGCAAGCCATGATTATCAAATTTGGTTGAGGGCTGTTCGCCCTTGGCGTTCCCCTAGGGTCGGTTGAGGGAGGGTTGTTCGCCCTTGGCGTTCCCGTAGGGTAGGTTGAAGGTTGAAGGTTGTTCGCCTTTGGCGTTCCCGTAGGGTAGGTTGAAGGTTGTTCGCCTTTGGCGTTCCCGTAGGGTAGGTTGACCTTCAATAAGATGCGATCGCTTAAATTATTAATAAGTTACTAAAGTTAAAAGTTGACTAGAGCGTTTCTCCTACTTATGAGGTAAAGTCAATTTTCTTACCCCTACTCCCTACTCCCTACTCCCTATTTCCTACTCCCTACTCCCTACTCCCTATTCCCTACTCCCTACTCCCTACTCCCTACTCCCTACTCCCTACTCCCTACTCCCTATTCCCTACTCCCTACTCCCTACTCCCTACTCCCTATTCCCTACTCCCTGTATTACCCGTTTCTAGCAGTGTCTGGAAAATCAAATAGGCTGAAGTAGCACCAGGGTCTTGATGTCCAGCACTGCGCTCCCCTAAATAACTGGCTCGTCCCTTCTTAGCCACCAACGGAATAGTATTTTTCATCCCTTCTTCTGCTGCGTTGACGGCCTGTTGCAAGGCTTCTAGCATACTGTCTCCTTGATCTACAGCTTGTGCAAAGGCATTGGCTGCGGGTGATAGAGCATCTAACATGGTCTTATCTCCCAAGTTGGCTTTGCCTCGCTGGACGACTCCCTCCACTGCTGCTTGGAATAGTTTGACCATATCCTCTTTTGTCAGTTCTTGCTTTCCTGCTACTGCTGCACTTGAGCGCAAGAACAGGGTGCCATAAAGTGGTCCACTGGCACCTCCGACACTGGAAATTAGAGTCATGCTGACGGTTTTGAGAATACTGCCAATGTCTTTATCTGCCACTTTAGGAAGCTGAGTGATCACCTTTTGAAAGCCACGATTCATATTGATACCGTGGTCAGCATCACCAATAGCAGCATCAAGTTCGGTTAGATAGTCCTTGTTTTGTTCTAGTACAGTAGCGACTGCTTGTAACCACTGTAGAATTTGATGTTTAGTTATCGTTACCATAGTGGCATAGTGGGTCAGGGGGTGAGAGCCTCAGGGTAGCAATGAGCAATTAGCAATTAGCTAAGCTTTACGATACTGATGCTCCCAGATATCATATTAATCATAGTCCCCAACGCAGGGCTGGTGTCTTGACTGGTGCATCCCAGAATTTAATTAGCTCATCGTTCATTTTGAGTAGGGTAATCGAGCAGCCTTGCATTTCTAGAGAGGTAATATAAGGACCAATCAGACTACGCACGATTTCTAGTCCCTTTTGTTCACAGATTTGGGCTAATTTGCGATACACAATGTACAGTTCCGACAGGGGAGTACCACCCATGCTATTCACGAATGCCAGAATGCGATCGCTTTTCTGAAAAGGCGGGTCAGTTATTTCAAACTCTATCCATTCTGCTTTATCTTCATCCCACTCTCGCACTGTGCGGCTATAGGCAGAATCTTCAAGAATCGATAGCGCTAGCATTTCAATAATCTCATCTGCTGATTTGAGGGACATTCGTTGTCTTCCCGGTTCCCCGTGAATGCCAATCCCAAATTCTATTTCTGCTTCCCCCAAGTCAAACATGGGACTCCCCTTAGCAGGAGGGGTGCAGGATGTCAATGCCATACCCATGCTGCGTCCATTACCATTAACCTGGCGACAGAGATTAGCCAGTTGTTTGAGGTCATAACCAGCAGCAGCAGCAGCGCCACAGATTTTCTCGGCTAATAATGTCGTCCCTACCCCGCGCCTGCCTTGAGTATAGAGGCTATCTTTAACCGCTACATCATCATCAATTAGGATATTGAGCACTCGGATGCCTTCTGAGATAGCTAATTCCGCAGCTAACTCAAAATTCATGACGTCACCGCTATAGTTTTTGACAATATTAAGAACCCCTGCACCACTGTTGACTATTTTGGCAGCTTCTAGCATTTGGTCGGGGGTGGGAGAGGTAAACACTTCACCGGGACAGGCGGCATCTAACATTCCGGCACCCACAAAGCCCCCGTGCAAGGGTTCATGACCACTACCACCACCGGAAATAATCGCTACTTTATTTAATATTGGAGCATCAGCACGGTAGATCAAGGGGGGGTCAAGATTAATTTTGAGCAGGTCAGGATGGGCTACAGCCATGCCTTCTAGGCTTTCTCTGACAACATTATCGGGATGGTTGATTAATTTTTTCATGATTGATATCAGTGGTAATGGGTCATGGGTAATTGGTGATGGGTAATTGCCCCAACTTCCCCTTCTACCAATACTGCCATCCCTTACACCCGTTACTCATCTGTTGCCCGATCTTCTATCTATCAAAAGTCTAAAGCAATGCCTATTCTCACTCCCACAACGAGATAAATAAGCATTGCTTAATGATTCAACGCCCTTTTGTTGAAACTACAATTTGTTTTGGCTTGGAAATATAGCCCTGCGCTATAGCACTATATTTCAGGAGTGCGATCGCAAAAAAACTATATCCCTAGTTCAGTCATGCCCTGTTCATACAACCTTTAAGCAATAATGATGCCATGGTTCAACCCAAATGGTAGTATAATCGCGATCCGAATTTTCCACAATAGGGTAACAGATGAGGAGATTCAACCATGACCATAACCAAACCAATGTCATCTCAACGATATGCAGAATTTGACCAGGTCTTCCAGTTGTTTGATGCCAATGGTGATGGATTCATCAGTCGTCAGGAGATCATCGATGCTCTAGAGATTCTGGGACAAGGCATTTCCCTTCAAGACCGAACCAATCTTTTCAATCTGCTCAACAAAGATGATGTTGTGACACGGGATGCCTTTATGGAGTGGATGGTAAACCGCCAAGATCTCGATATTAGGGCTGATCTGCGACAGGTGTTTGAACTGATTGATGTTGATGGTAGTGGCAAATTATCGATTGACGAGTTCACCCAGATTATCCGTTGCTTCAACACGACCGTAACTGATTCAGAAATTGCTGCCTTGGTGAGAAAAGCTGATTTAAATGGAGATGGCGAAATTGATTTTGAAGAGTTTATTGCCACTCAGACTTATGAATCGGCTCTGAAGATTTCGATCGCAGGCTTACGCAGTTTCAAAAAGATTTTACTTCAGTACCAAAAAGTCGCAAAGTTTTCCTCCATTGCCCTGATTGAAGTTGATTCTGAATTAGGAGCGGGAACGCGCGGTCAATCCATGGGAACTGCTGCTTTGAGAGAAGCTGCCATCCAAAAACAGGCGGCACGGATGCATGCTCACAATGGTGTGTTGAGTCTGGATAGTTTACGAGTACAAACAGAAAATTGGGCAGATGCTCTGGGACACAAACATCAGTACGCCAAGTATATTCACAAGCTATACCAAGTGCTGAGCCGAACCACCGATGTAGTCGCCCAAACCCTAAAGGAGGGGCTGTTTCCAGTGGTACTCGGTGGCGATCATTCAACGGCAGCAGGGACAATCGCTGGAATCAAAAAAGCCTTTCCTAATCATCGCCTGGGAGTGGTTTGGATTGATGCCCATGCCGATATTCACTCTCCGTATACAACTCCATCGGGAAATATGCATGGGATGCCTCTGGCGATCGCAACTGCCACTGATAATCTGGCTAAGCAAATCAATGATCTTGACTCAGACACCCTAGAACTGTGGAAGCTGTGCCAAAGATTGGGGCTGGCAGATGGCGCGAATTTTAGCATTGAGGATTTGGTTTATGTTGCGGTACGAGATACGGAAGAGGCGGAAGACCACTTGATTGAAACACACCAGATCCTAAACATGACTACTGAGCACGTTCGTACCTTGGGTGCGGATGTCGTTGCCCAACGGTGTTTAGAGAAGCTAGAAGGGGTGGATCTGATTTACGTTACCTTTGACGTGGACAGTATGGACTCGACAATTTGTATGGGAACGGGAACCCCTGCTCCAAATGGGATTTTTGTCAAGGAAGCCTGTCTGCTCAACGAAACTTTGCTTAAAGATCCACGGGTCTGTTGTTGGGAAATCTGTGAAATTAATCCCCTGCTCGATACCCTCAACACCATGGTGGAAAACTCCCTGGGCATTTTTGAAACTGTAGTGGATGCCATTGCCAATCGCCTAGAAGTAACAGGGAAAGCATAAGAATAGACTTCGCGGCAGTTGTTAGGAGATAGGAGACAGCAGACAGAAAACAGTAACAATAATTGACGAAAACAGTATCAAAAAAATACTTTTGGAAGAGGTCTAATGAATATAGAGGTTTTTAGCCTAATATTGAAAACCTCTATATTGTTCAACTATAGATGAAATCTTCTATGCCCCCGGCTACCCCTGAACCCTCACCGCTCCATGAACTAATTGCCAACCTAGTACTTTTCAAACCCCATAGGACTAAGCTATTTCCCTGGTTGCTACCTGGTGCAGGCACATTGCCATCTCTCAATCAACGCTTAGGCGATCAACCTCTGTGGGATTTTTTGAATTACAACTTGCGTGGCATTGGCCAGGTGATCTTTGTCAACAACCCCCTCAGTGGCTTATTGATTCTGATAGCACTGTTTATTCAGTCACCTTGGGTAGGGGTGATGAGTGTAGTGGGTCTGGTGGCTTCAACCGTAACTGCCATCTTGCTTAATCTTTATCGCGATAGTCTTCGCAACGGTATTTTTGGCTATAACGGGATTTTAGTCGGAGCAGCACTTGCTACCTTTGGGGCATCCGGGAATGGTAACTGGAATCCCCTCTGGCTCATGGGGGCTATCATCTTTTCTACTCTTACCACCCTGTTGATCAAGACCGTCGGAGTCTGGTTTGCCAGCAAGCTGAAATTTCCCCCCCTAACCTTGCCCTTTATTGCGGCAACGCTGTTATTTCTGGTGATTGCCCTCTCGATGCCTCAAGCAGTTTATAGCTTGGGGCCCACGCCGACTCCCCCACCTGTCTTGGAACGGATCAATTGGTGGCAACTTGCCACCTCCGTGCCGATTGGGTTTGGACAGGTGTTTTTCATCGACAAGTTTGTGGCTGGGGTGCTGGTCCTGGCGGCAGTTGCCTGGTGTACACCGATTGGGGCAGCTGTGGGATTATTGGGGGGAGTATTTGGTACCCTGGCGGCGCTGATAGTAGGTATCAGTCCTGACACCATCTCGGCTGGACGTAATAGGAGGACTACTCCCAGGCAGTTTTCGGCAATCATCGGCAAAAGCCATAAGTATAACCGTCCTTTCTGTGAACTCTGAGTAAATTCTTGAGGTGCAAGTTTATCGCCTTTTTTCCGGGAACTGTGTAATTAAAGGAGTTACCTTTACTCCTGGGGTTAACTCTTCCAAACTCCCCCGTCAAAAGGTTTTTAGCTATATCGCCACTGGACCACCCCTTAATAGGCTTCAACGGGTTGTACCTAATGGGGTAGCCATATTTGTTCAGTGCAGCTTTCTGCCTTCCTCCTTGTCCTTTGCAGGTAACCAACAGTGGTTGAGATGTCTTTAACACCAAAGTTTTGATATCTCCAACACAAGCGGCATCAATCCAATGCTGCTTAGGTAGTCCCAACCTATTTCGGTTATATTTTGTCTGAGCACCCGTGCCAGTGACTACAGGTTTTATTTCTTTAAGTACCTTCACTATCTTGTTCCGAGTCGCATTTACCGCTGCTGCATCCCTTAATGGTTGTTTTGCCTTGTTTTTGATTTTTTGAAGTAGACTTGGCTTCTTTTTCAGAAACTCCTCTACGGGTTTATTTCCTTTGCGTTGATTGCATTTTTCACAGGCCAGACAAAGATTCCCAATTCGGTCGCTTCCACCTTTAGACTTTGGGGAAATATGCTCTATCTGTAAAGGGACATTTTCTTGGCCACAGTAACTACATTCCCTTCCCCATTTTTCTAACAAATATTCTCTAACTTCGTAGCCAGCTAATTCCCCTTGTTGGTACTCAATACCACTAATCTCAGGGTTCTGCATTTTTTGGGTATCAAACTTAACTCTTTCAATCCAGATCTGATTGACTGGACAGAACTTGATCAGTCGTTTCACCCAGGTTTCAGTGGTCAAGACCCTGTGCTCCAAGCTAGGAGCAATCCAACCCTTCGGACGTCTGCGATTAAGAAACCTTGGTTTTCTATAGCGGGTATTGCGATTACGTCTTCCACGCCTAACGGCACTTCTGGATTCTAGTTTTTTCTTTATTAATCCTCCCCTGTGCTCTAGTTCCATAGCCCAAACAACTTGATCGTCTTGAACTAAGGCAAACCCAGTGGTTTTACTTCCCGGATCTATTTTGATTTGACAGAATGAGATAGTCGGATTCGCGATCGCAGTCTTAAGGATGATCGTAAATGGATACATTCTAAAAACAGCAGCTTTTCCTCTGTCTAGCAAGCGGCGAGCTTTCTTTGGGTGGACAGGATTTAATGGTTGTTTGTTCGTGTCAATAACAAATACGTAATTTTGCATTTTTAGTGCATCTCAAATCGGTTATGTTTTCCGAGTGCTTCGCACACGCTTGCGCGAACGGCAATGTTGTAATAGCTTGTCGTGTCAACCACACATTTTGCCTTCAACTTAATAGTTGACGATAGAGCTGGAAGCTGGAGGTCACTCCCAGGTATCATGACTAAAACAACGTAGGAAACTAATCCTTAGCCTGCAACCTAGCTAAATAACTTCCGAGTTTTGCCGGAAATTACCAAGGCTTTTACTAGGTGAGTTTGGTGAATTGTTATTGCGTCAGCAACGATTGATGTCTCACTATCAGGACTTCATCACTTATTTTATACCAATTGATGCTAATCAGGATGATGCTATCAGTATCGATGAAATGAATTTAGCTTTTGTTAGTGTAGGTGAATCACCCCTTAGTGTACAGGAAGTGAACTTTTTATATGGTCGCATGAATGGAGAAGCGATGACCTGGAATCGCTTTATTGAAGTTTTATTGGTGACTTGATCGACAGGGGTTGGTGAATGTAAGCATACAGCGGTTTGCAATTCAGTTAGGTACAAATTTCTGGATTTTAGGGAACAGGGAACAGGGAACAGGGAAGAGAGAAGAGGGAACTTCGGATCAGGTAAAACAATCCTGACCTGATCGTTATGCAAACCGCCGTATGCTGATAGCTGATAGCTGATAGCTGATAGCTGATAGCTGATAGCTGATAGCTGATAGCTGATAGCTTACGATTAGATTACTTTTCCTAAGTTCCTAATCACTATCCACGAACACAGTAACCGCTGCAACAGCAATCAGCATCTCATCATTTTTATCATTAAGTTCTGGAATCGCCCTGCCTTGAACTACCATTCCACCAGACTCAAGGGATAGAGTTTTCTGACCGAAAGGGAGTACAGCCAGTACTTCATCTTCCCGGACTTGCTCTGGGTAAGGCACGGCGACTTGAACTTCAACTATCATTTGATTGGGATGCTCTAAACCAGCTACTTCCCAAACACCAGGTAAGGCATTGTGAGCAATAGCGTTGCGTACAGCTCTTGCTGCTGCTACGGTTGGGTCTTGACCGTGTTGGTCTACTCCCATTCCCATTTCGATAATTAAGCGTTTACGAACCATGGTGACTATATTCGCGATTATATTCAATGCGTAACCGTTGAATTGGGTCATCCTCTGATTCTGGGATAGTATCACTATGGATTTCTTGTAAGCCCAATTCCTGAAAGTAAGCTAGTTCTGTATCCGACAACGGCCAAGGGGGACCATCCGGTTCAGTGTCGCTATCCCGAAATCGAGTAATTACTAAGAGGGTTCCCCCTGGGGCGAGTAAGGATGCGATCGCATTCATGACAGTTGACCGAACATTGAGGGGTAAGGCTTGGATATTACGGCATTCAAAGACAAAATCAAATTTCTGATGCCATGCTGGATCTAAGGCGAATAAATCCGCCACTTGGTACTTGACTTGGGAATCGGGAAATCGTTTTTCGCACCATGCGATCGCAGTCGGGGAAATATCAAACGCAGTCACTTGGAAACCCTGCTGCGCCAACGCTTCAGCATCATCCCCTAACCCACAACCAACTACTAGGGCAGAGCGACCCGACCCTTGGGGTGTATTATGCTCTAACCAATCCTGTAGATAGGGATGGGGTGTATTACGCGCCCAAGGTATTTGCCCCGAATCCCCATTCGCTTCGGAATATAAAACGTCAAACCATTGAGATGGATTATCTTGGCGAATTGATTCCAATGCCAAAAGTTTGACCTTCTGCTGTAGTCCTTGTGGTTGTTGCTCGAACATAGGTCTGGGTTTGGTAGTGCTTCCTAAGTTTAACTGTTCCAATCTCAATCCCCATCTTGTCAGGCAGATCAGCATACCAGTAACAACTTACCAATTAAGCCATTTGGCTGATTTTTGCAATGAGGGGTGACACCCCTCATTTACTCAGGTATATTTGAAATATAAGATGCACCCTGATGATCGAGAGAGTCAGTAACACGGCTC